>NZ_JALQDZ010000055.1:0-8306 GCF_023630985.1 Caballeronia sp. ATUFL_F1_KS39
ATGTCCTCGGCTTCGTTGAGACCGTAGCTCACGACGTTGAACCACTTGCCCGACATGTTGACCGGCGAGCCGTGCGTAAGGTGGCCGCCGTGCGCGAGGCTCAGGCCCATGATGGTGTCGCCGGGCTTGAGCATCGCGAAGAACACGCCCTGATTGGCCTGCGAGCCGGAGTTCGGCTGCACGTTCGCGGCTTCGGCGCCGAAAAGCTCCTTCACGCGATCGATCGCGAGCTGCTCCACCACGTCGACATATTCGCAACCGCCGTAATAGCGCTTGCCCGGATAGCCTTCCGCGTACTTGTTGGTGAGCTGCGAGCCTTGCGCGGCCATCACGGCCGGGCTCGTGTAGTTCTCCGACGCGATCAGCTCGATGTGATCTTCCTGGCGTCGGTTTTCATTCGTGATGGCCGCCCAGAGTTCCGGATCGACGTTTTCAACGGTGCTGGCTGCGCGATTGAACATGATGGTACCCATGTAAGAGAGAAGCGGGTTGCTGCGGGAACGCGTGACTGTCCCGTATTCCATCGAAAGCCGGCTCGCGCGGATAGAAGAATTACGACATTGCGCTGGAATGCGGGCACCTGCGCATTCGCCGCAGTGAATGCTTATTTCAGCGGGCGGCTGATTCGCATCAACGTGAACGCGTGACGCAGCTCGAAGCCGAGCCGTTCATACAGCGCGATGGCGCTTTCGTTGTGACTGAAGACATGCAGAAACGGCGTGTCGCCGCGCTCGCCGATTTCCTTGCGCAGGATGTTCATGAGCCGTCCGGCCAGGCCGCGTCCGCGGCAACGTTCATCGACGCACACCGCGCTGATCTCCACATGACCGTCGATGGCCATGCGCTCGCCCGCCATCGCGATGAGTTCGCCTTGCTCGCGAATCCCGATGTAGCGGCCCATTTCGCGCGTGCGCCTGCCGAACGGACCGGGTTTCGTGCGTTGCACGAGCGCGAGCATGGCGTCGATATCGGCAGCGCCGAGCGCGATCACGTCGCGGTCGTCGATGCTTTGCGTGAAGCGCGACGTCGCGATCATCTGATGGATGGTGCCGACGCGCTCCGCGTGCAATGCGCCGATGTCCGCGAGGGCATCCGCCGACAGCATCGCGACGTGTTCGCCGGGTTGCAGCAGCGCGTGCAGCGCGCGCCAGGCATCGGGTGTATCGGAGGCGATGGCCCCGAACGGCGCGACATCCGGATGGAAACGCCGCGCGAGTGTGTCGCCGAGGCCGAGATGCGCCTGCTTCGTGGTCAGCGCGGTCCAGATCGGGCGGTCGAGTGCGGCGTGGGTCGGGCGGATCATATCGGCTCCGGTTGCGAAAGGTGATCGAATGCCGATCACTTTAGGCAATTCCGAGCGTTCCGGCTATTGTCGGAAATGACAGTTTCGGGGGCATTTGCGCCAAACGAAACGCGTCAGGGGTAGCGCGCTTCGTCCAGATCGGCGATGAGCGTCGGGCCTGTCGGTTTCCATCCGAGGCGCGCCTGCGTCAGCGCGCTCGACGCGGGCATGTCCAGGCCGACGAACATCGCCATCCAGCCGAAATGCGCGGCTGCATCGTCCGGAGAAATCGACGTGACCGGCAGCTTCAGCCCGCGTCCGAGCGCTTCGGCAATCGCGCGGCTCGCGATGCCTTCCTCGCCGACCGCGTGATAACGCGCGCCGCTTTCCGCCTTCTCGACGGCGAGCCGGTAGAGCCGCGCGGCATCGGAGACATGGCCCGCCGGCCAGCGATTGCCGCCATCGCCCACATAAGCGACGACGCCCTTGTCGCGCGCAATGCCGATGAGCGGCGTGATGAGACCCTGCTTCAACGGATCGTGAACCTGCGGCAGTCTCACCACCGACACGTTGATGCCGGAATCGAGCAGCGTGTTCCCCGCCAGCTCGGACGCGATGCGCGGATTCGGATGACGCGTGTTGAAGACGTCCTCGCGCGCCGGTTCGCCGTGCTCGCCGCTGCCCATGCCGGTGCCCGATGTGATGACGAGCGGACGATTCGTGCCCGCGAGCGCCGATCCGAGCGCGGCGATCGCGCGCTTGTCCTTTTCGCAGTTCTCGACGAAGCGCGAGAAGTCGTGATCGAAGGCCGTGTGGATGACCGCATCCGCCAGCGCTGCGCCGCGCGCGAGGCTTTCCGGATCTTCCAGCGTGCCGCGATGCACTTCGGCGCCGGCATCTTCGAGCGCCCGCGCGCCCGCATCCGAGCGCGTCATGCCGATCACCCGATGACCCGCGTTGATCAATTCGTGCACCAAGGCCGAGCCGATGAAGCCGGTCGCGCCCGTCAGAAAAATTCGCATGGTGAAGCTCCCTGGTCGAATGGCGCTCACTATCCGACGTTTTTTTATCCCGTTAAAGTAGTGACGTCATCCTATTAAAACGACTAACAGGGTTTCATATCCGTGGATACGGCCAGATCGCTCGGCGATTTTCTGCGCAGCCGGCGCACGCGTCTCGATCCGGCGAGCTTCGGTTTCGCCGGACGCCGCCGCACGCCCGGCCTGCGCCGCGAAGAGGTCGCCCAGCGCGCGAACATCAGTCCGACCTGGTACACGTGGCTCGAGCAGGGACGCGGCGGCGCGCCGTCGGCCGATGTGCTGGAGCGCATCTGCGGCGCGCTGTTGCTCACCGATGCCGAGCGCGAGCATCTCTTCATGCTCGGGCTGGGACGGCCGCCGGAAGTCCGTTACCGGTCCGCCGATGGCGTCAGTCCGCGGCTTCAGCGTCTGCTCGATTCGCTGCAGACCAGCCCGGCCATCGTCAAGACGCCGACGTGGGATGTCGTCGCGTGGAATCGCGCCGCGGCCGTCGTGCTGACCGATTACGGCACGCTGCCGCCCGGCGGGCGCAATATCCTGCGATTCCTGTTCCGCAATCCCGATGTCCGCGCGCGGCAGCACGACTGGGACAGCGTCGCGCGCTTCGTCGTCGGCGCGTTCCGGGCGGATGTGGCGCGCGCGGGGCTGGTGTCGGAAGTCGGCGAGCTCGTCGAAGAGCTTCGGCACGCGAGTCCCGAATTCGACGCGCTCTGGCGCGACAACGACGTCCACAGCCACGAAGAAGGCGGCGGCATCAAGCGTCTGATGCATCCGGCGCTCGGATCGGTCGAGCTGGAATATTCGGCGTTTTCCGTCGATGGCCGGCCGGATCTCGGCATGATCGTCTACACGCCCGTCGACCGCGAGATGGCCGAGCGGATCGGCCAGCTCGCCGCGAGCGCGTGACGCTTCAGAACTTCTCCACCCACGGCCGCAGCTCGATTTCCCACGTCCACGCGCTGCGATGCTGGCGCAGCACATCGAGATAGGTTTGCGCGATGGCGTCGGGATCGAGCGTGCTGTCCGGCGCGTCGGGCGGATCGGCGCGATGTTCGGCGCGCACGCCGCCGTCGATCACGAAATGCGCGACGTGAATGCCCTTCGGCGCCAGTTCGCGCGCGGCGCTTTGTGCGAGGCCGCGCAACGCGAACTTGCCCATCGCGAAGGGCGCGGACAGCGCGAAACCCTTGACGCCCGCCGTCGCGCCCGTCAGCAGGATCGCGCCTTTGCCGGCGGGAATCATGCGGCGCGCGGCCTGCTGGACGGCGTGAAACGCGCCGAGCGCCGAGACGGCGACAGCCTGCGCGACTTCTTCGGCATCGAGTTCCGCGATGGGTCCGCGCACGCGCCCGCTCGCGTTGTAGATGACGATTTCCGGCGCGCCGATGCGGGCTTCGGTCTGGGCGAAGAGCGTTTCCATCTGACCGGCATCGGATGCATCGACGGGTAGCGCGATGGCGCCGGTTTCATCGACGAGCGCCGCGAGCTTTTCGACATTGCGCGCCGCGATGACAACCGGAATGTTTTCGGCGCGCAGACGCCGCGTAAGAGAGCCGCTGATGCCTGGCCCGGCACCGACGATGAGGGCGCTACGGTAGGGAAGTGTGCTCATGGTTTCACGCTCGGACGAAAGGTGGAACCGATGATAACTGGGGTGGGAAATCGGCGCGCGGACCGGCTGCTGCGGGGCTGTTTTTGATGAAAGCCGATGGGTTTCTCAGCGCGACGTGATCGTCGCTACATCCGGCGCGCTGACGAACGGTGGCACGCTCGCGGCGCAGCGGGATACGAGCGTCAATGCGGGCAGCGCAAGACCGATGCAGGTCATTGGCGCATCAGCAAAAAAAGGATTCTGACTCGGCAACGCGGCGCGTGTCGGACGTTGGTGATCTGAACATCGTCAGCGTGCAGGATGTGACCACGAGCAGCGCGCATCGGAGCAGCGCGGGCGGCGGGTTCACGATTAGTCAAGCGGAGGCAGCGCGAGCTTCGGCGCGCAGAACGCGTGTTGTATGCGCTTGATCGTGATCACTCGATGTCGCTGTACGTCGGCGTGCCAGTGTACTCAAGCTGTTCTGCGGTGCGTCCGCGGCACTTGCAATCACCGCGCCTTTCAGATCGATGTTGCCCTTCACATTGACGTTAAAGCCGCCTTCGCCGGCCAGAATCTCCGCCTGCTGATCGACCTACGGATAGTCGCCGTCGGCGTGACGCGCGAGGCCGCACCGCAGCCGACAGCAGGACGGAATGACTCTCAACATCTGACCCGTGTTGAAATGGTCCAACGATAGTCACAATCTTTTTCTGATTGAATGGAAAGATCAGGAAAGGATTATTTACGGCCACGACGGAGACGGCGATAGTAAGAAGTTTCCGTCGGTCGTCCGAGAAGGCGAAGAAAAAGTAAAAGGACGGATCGTAGTTAATCAGAGCACGGCTCATTCACCGGGCCGGGTTCAGGCGCTCATGAGCGTCGTTCATGGTGATGACGACGCTCTCTCCACGTCCGACACACGCATCAGCAGCGGCGTTCTGCTCGGCCTTGGTCGGGTAAGTCGCTCGGGTTTGGCGTATGGATGTTGTCGCCGCCCGCGACGGTTTTTTTGTTCCATTCAGACCTAGAAGTTAGTTGATGATTTTCCGAAAAAGGCTTGCGGCTCTGTCGTTCACAGCCCTGATGTCGCTCGCAGCAAATGCGCAGCAAATTCCATTCACAGACGAAGCCGCCGCCGCGCGCGCGAATGCGATACAGGATCAGCAAATCCAGCAACAACGCGAGGCACAGCAACGCGAATCGGCGATTCGAGCGCCGGCCGTGCGCTCGGAAATCCCTGACGAAAAGCGATATCCGTTGCTTCCTTCAGAGACGCCGTGCTTTCGCATCGACGCCTTCGAGCTCGATGTGCCGCAAACGCTGCCCGAGCCGATTCGGAAGCAGGGCGCATCATCGCTGCCGCTCGATCCGTTCGCGTTCGCCCGCGAGTGGCTCGACCACTACAAAGGTCAATGCATCGGCAAGGACGGCGTGAACGTACTGACCAAGGCGCTTCAGCAGGCAATCCTGAGCCGCGGACTGATCACGACGCGTGTGCTGCTGCCCGAACAGGACCTGTCGACCGGCACGCTCAAGTTCGCTCTGATGCCCGGCGTGATCCGCGAATTGCGCTTTGCCGATCCCAACACGTCGGGCACATGGAAGACCGCTTTTCCGGCGCGTCCCGGCGACGTGCTGAACCTGCGCGATCTCGAGCAAGGCCTGGAGCAGATGAAGCGCGTCGCGAGCCAGGACGTCGACATGAAGGTCAATCCGACCAGCTCGCCCGGTGAGAGCGATGTCGTCATCACCGTCAGGCGCGCCAAGCCTTGGACGTTCGTCGCCTCTGTCGACAACTCCGGCAGCCGTGCAACCGGCAAGTGGCAAGGCAACGTCAGCCTGGGCATCGACAATCTTCTTGGACTGAACGACATCCTGAGCGTAGGCGCGAATCAGGACCTGTACTTCGACGACAAGACTTTGGGCTCGCACGGCTTCAACGGTTCCTACTCGATCCCATGGGGCTATTGGACCGCGACGCTGTATGGCAACACGAACACTTACTATCAGCAGATCGCCGGTGTGAATCAATCGTTCGTGTCGAGCGGCAATTCGCAGAGCGCGGGGCTCAAACTGCAGCGCGTGCTGCGCCGCAGCCAGAGCGACGTGCTCAGCAGCTATATGCAACTCTCGAAGCGCTTCGGTGCGAGCTTCATCGAAGACACGGAGATCGAGCTACAGCGACGCAACAATACTTTCCTCGAACTGGGACTGACCGATCGACATTACTTCGGCGGTGCACAGTTCGACGCGACATTGGCGTATCGCCAAGGCATCGGTGGTCTGGGCGCGAGACCCGATCCGGAACCGGATCCTTACTCCATATCCACGCGGGCACCGACCTACCGCTTCAAGATGGCCGTGCTGGATATGAACCTGTCGATGCCGTTTGCCATTGCGAAGCAAAGCTTCCGCTACGTGACGACCGTACACGGGCAATACACCAACGATCAGCTTTACTACATCGACGACCTGACGATCGGCAGCCGCTACACCGTGCGCGGCTTCGACGGCGAACAAATGTTGGCCGCAGAAAAAGGCTTCTACTGGCGCAACGAATTGCAGATGCCGATCGGACAGACGCGCCAGTCGCTCTACGTCGGCGTGGATTACGGTCGCGTGTTCGGCCCGAATACCGAGTTTCTCGCGGGCACGCAGCTCGTCGGCGCGGTGATCGGCGTTCGCGGCGGCATTCCGTCGAAGTACGCTGGGTTCAGCTATGACTTCTTCGCGGGCACGCCGATTTACAAGCCGTCTTCACTCGAGACATCGCGCGTGACGGTCGGATTTCAGATGACCGCGCAATTCTGACGCGCGATCGACCTCGGGCTGCATTGCATGGTCAAGACACTGCGGCCCAAATAACAAAGGAGAAAACATGGCCAACGAGAAGAGTCTGACGCTCGCGTCGATTCATTCGACAGCGAAGGCGCTCACTGCCGGACTGCTGCTCGCGCTCGCCGCATGTGGAGGCGGAAGCGGCAGCGGACTATCGGCTGTCGAGAACAACGGCAACGGGGCGACGGGAGGGACATCGTCGAATTCGGCGGATACGGCATCGACTTCATCGGACGCGCCCACATCATCCAGTGCGGCCGCGAGCTTCTTCAACAGCATCTTCTTGAAGGACAGCGGCAGCGGCTTCTATCAGTTCGATGCGAACTATCCCGGCAGCGGAGGCTACACGCCCGTCGCTTCGGGCAGAACCCGGTTCTACGTCGACAGTGATAGCGACGACAACTTCATCGCAAAGACCACAACGATAGCGGGCGCATATACGCAAGACTATGAGACGCAGCTGTATATCACGGCGGAAGGTGCGTTCACGTCGCGATCGACCCCCTACATCCATTTCGGTTCGAACTCGAAGATCTTCCAGAAGCTATCGCAAGGTTATGAGCTCGGCATGCGGGGCATGTCGACGGCCTTGGAGCGAATCACGATCAAATTGGACGACGTATCGGGTCTGCCGATCTCGGATGCCATTCGCAAGGACGAGGGTCCGGCCGTCAACGGACTGCCGTTTCTGCTTGCCGCCGACAAATCGCCGATGCCGAAGGGATCCATCATCTATCAGTTGCCGTACACGGTCGTGACCACGCACTTGTGGGCGAACCTGACAAAGGGGAAGGATCCGTTTGCGTCTCTGGAGGAGATCCAGGCCAGGACCGGAGGGGTCATCCAATCGTTGGGCGGCTATCGCTATCTGCAGCCCGCGCCGAACAGCATGATTCATATCGAGTACGACGGGGCTCTGTACCACGGTGAACTGGTGAAGGCGGGTGACATCCACGATGTCGTTCCGGCTGCGTATAACAGCATTGCCGCGGATTTCATCGCGCAGCGCGAGGCAGTTGCGCTCGCAAAGTAGTGAAGAAAGGAGAAGGAAGCACAATTGTTCCTTCTCCCGTCGACGGTGCTGCTTCAGTTCTTCACGCTTTCACGCCGTGCAGCAAGCTGCCGATGGCGTCGAGCGACTTCGTCACGTTGGTCAGATCGACCTTGGTGTACTGCGATGCATCGACCTGCGTCACCGGCGCCACGTTGATCTGCGGGCTCGCGAACGCGAAGCCCGTGATCGAGTTGGCGTTGATGCCGTTGTTCTGGAAGATGCTCGCGCCGCCGACGATGGCGCCCATTTCAGCGCGACCAAGTTCCTTGCTGACGGCGAGGTTTTCGATTCTCAACATGATGTCTCTCCTGATGACGTGAATGGCTGTGTGAGGGCTTACAGCTTCACGCCGCCGAGCACGCTGCCAACCGCATCGATCGACTTCGTGACGTTGGTCAGATCGACGTTCGTGTGCGTCGAGGCATCGACTTGCGTGACGGGCGCGACGTTGGTCTGCGGGCTGGCGAACGAGAAGCCGCCGTTGACATTGGCGTTGAC
>NZ_JALQDZ010000056.1:0-249004 GCF_023630985.1 Caballeronia sp. ATUFL_F1_KS39
GCATCGACTTGCGTGACGGGCGCGACGTTGGTCTGCGGGCTGGCGAACGAGAAGCCGCCGTTGACATTGGCGTTGACGCCGTTGTTCTGGAAGATGCTGGAGCCGCCGACGATAGCGCCCATTTCTTCACGGTCGAGTTCTTTGCTGACTGCGAGGGATTCGATCTTCAACATGATGGTTCTCCGGATGCGTGGATGATTGCGATGAGATGGGGAATCAGAGTGCGACGCCGCCAAGCAGGCTGCCGACCGAAGCGAGCGACTTGGTGATGTTCTTCACGTCGACGTCGGTGTGTTGCGAGGCATCGACTTGCGTGACGGGCGCGACGTTCGTTTGCGGGCTGGCGAAGGAGAAGCCGCCGTTGACGTTGGCGTTGATGCCGTTGTTCTGGAAGATGCTGGAACCGCCGACGATGGCGCCCATTTCAGCACGGCCGAGTTCTTTGCTGACAGCGAGGTTGTCGATCTTCAACATGATGTAGCTCCTGACTTGGTTGGTTGGATGAGCACCAATCGTTGCGCTCGCAGCTACATATGCGAGGGCTGTGCCAGCGGCTACTAGAGGATCTGTTCGGTTAATGCAAGTCGTTGATCGACATACAAAATCGAGGTACTCAAAGCAGATCGCTACGCGCAGTCCAGGTCGCTAATGGTCGCCGGCTGTCGGCCGTCCAAAGACAGATACTCGAAACATGTCTGGAGCCGGCGAACACGCAAGGTAATCAGACACGCGACACGTTTCACGCCGCAAGAAGAGAGACGAAACTATGGAATACGAAGTATCGATGAAAAAGACGAACGGCGCTCGCATCGAGCGTTGGGTCGCAACTTGGGGAAGGAAGAACCGGCAGGAAGGGAGTACAGCGAAGAGAAGCAAGGAGAAGGAAGCAGCGTTGTCCCTTCTCCCCTTGTAGACGATGCCTTACAGCTTTCCGCCCACGATCAGGCTGCCGACGGAATCAAGCGTCTTCGTCACGTTCGTCAGGTCGACGTTGGTGTGCGTCGAAGCATCGACTTGCGTGACGGGCGCGACGTTGGTCTGCGGGCTGGCGAACGAGAAGCCGCCGTTGTAGTTGGCGTTGATGCCGTTGTTCTGGAAGATGCTCGCGCCGCCGACGATGGCGCCCATTTCAGCACGACCGAGTTCTTTGCTAACGGCGAGGTTTTCGATCTTCAGCATGATGTGTCTCCTGGGACGGGTTGGGTTGGACGAGCACCAATCGTTGCGCTCGCATCTCCATATGCGAGAGCTGTGCCAGAAGCGTCCGGATGTTGTCCGGTTAGGCCGATCCATTGAATAGCAAGGCTCACCGGGCATCTACAGCATCATTCACGAACGAGCGGCGCATCGATTCGTCGGCTGCGCGATGACAGATCGCCGAACATGTCGGCGCACGACCGACGGTCCGCGTACACGAATGCGACGGGCTCAGTGAAACAGCCCATATCACATGCACGCGCCGTACAACGCTGGTGACAAAGCCACTTGCAGGCGATTGCCTTGGCGGAAAAAAGCCAAAAGAGGAGCGGCCTGGTCAATCCGCGCATTGCGCGCGTGCGGCCTTCGGAACAATGACGAGAGGGAGAAGGAAACGTCGTCGGTTCCTTCTCCCTTCGAGGGATGATGCTTACAGCTTCGCGCCGAGAATTTCGCTGCCGACCGTGGTGAGCGACTTCGTGATGTTCTTCACGTCGACGTCGATATGTTGCGACGCATCGACTTGCGTGACGGGCGCGACGTTGGTCTGCGGGCTGGCGAACGAGAAGCCGCCGTTGACATTGGCGTTGACGCCGTTGTTCTGGAAGATGCTGGAGCCGCCGACGATGGCGCCCATTTCTTCACGGTCGAGTTCTTTGCTGACTGCGAGGGATTCGATCTTCAACATGATGGTTCTCCGGATGCGTGGATGATTGCGATGAGATGGGGAATCAGAGTGCGACGCCGCCAAGCAGGCTGCCGACCGAAGCGAGCGACTTGGTGATGTTCTTCACGTCGACGTCGGTGTGTTGCGAGGCATCGACTTGCGTGACGGGCGCGACGTTCGTTTGCGGGCTGGCGAAGGAGAAGCCGCCGTTGACGTTGGCGTTGATGCCGTTGTTCTGGAAGATGCTGGAACCGCCGACGATGGCGCCCATTTCAGCACGGCCGAGTTCTTTGCTGACAGCGAGGTTGTCGATCTTCAACATGATGTAGCTCCTGACTTGGTTGGTTGGATGAGCACCAATCGTTGCGCTCGCAGCTACACATGCGAGGGCTGTGCCAGCGGCTACTAGAGGATCTGTTCGGTTAACTCGCCGGCCTGATAGGAAAGGGATTGCGGGGTGGAAGCGCGATTCGCGCGCCGAAACCATCCGCAATAGGCGAGGCCGAAGTGTGGGCCGCAGAGAAACAGAGGGCGGGGACTTGTCGGATTCCGACGAACAGCGTGGTCAACGATACGGGACGCGCGTGCGCGGACGAGCCGCGTCCCGTATCAGAGTCGATGAGATGAAGATCAGCTTAGAGCTGCGGAGAAACACCGAGCGGCGCAATGGGTTCCATGACCGGCGCGCTTTCCGGCTTCAGATCCTTGATGAAGGTGTCGGACATCGCGATCACCGTGGCGAGCGCGCGCGTGTCGTAGAGCGCGTGATCGACATCGCCGCACACTGCGGCCCGGACGCGCGTCGTTCGAGACAGCTTCTTGCCGTGCCTGCCGAAATGCGCGTTCAGTTGATCGAGACCTTCGTCGCCTGCGCCGTACACGAGCAGCGTGCGCACGCCTTTGCGTTCGAGCGCATGGACGATGCTGTGCGGATCCGTGAGCGAACCGTGATCGGCCTGAACGACCTTCTTGCGCGTCACGCCGGGCATCTGCGATTGCAGCCGCGCCGCCGCATTCGATGCGAAAGCTTTCAGGATCGGCTTGAGTCCGCGCTTGCCGCTCAGCACGAGCCACCATTTTTGCGGCTTCAGGATCGCGGGTCCGAGACGCGCCATCGTGTTGCGCCGCTGCGCTCTGAGCTCTTGCAGCGTCAGATGCTCAGGTACATGGAAGCGCTGCAGATTTACGGCGATGACAGCGCCGATAGCCGGCTCGATCAGCGACGCGCGCAACGCGCTATATGCACCCGAGCAGATGCCGAACACAACGACGTTATCGTAGCCCTTGCGTTTGAGCCATGCAGCTGCGGTCGCGACATCCTCGATCGTGGTTTGCGCATGAATCGACGCAACCGTGTCGTGCGTGCCATCCGGCGAACGTGCGGGACTGTCGCCGATGCCACGCGCATCGAAGCGCAACGATGCGATGCCGCGTTGTGCCATCTCCCGCGCCATGCGGACGGACAGCCGGCTGTCGCCTTGATGCACGCTGCCCGCCGTATTCGTGATGACGATCACAGGGCCGCCCGGCAGTCCGTCGCGCGGCTCGCACAAGATGCCGAAGAGTCCTGCAGCGCCGAAGATCACCGGGCGCTCGATCGCTTCCGGCGTTTCGATGATCGCATCGTCGCTCATGCTCGGCCGCGCTGCCTTTCTCGTGCGGGCCGGCTTGAGATCGCGGGCCATGCCTTCGGCCACGCCCTCCTCGATCCATTGCGCGGCGCGCTTGAGCGTCTTCTCGGGCAGGACCGACGATGCAGTCTCCTGCATGAATTCGAAGTAGTCGTCGAAGGCTTCCGTCTGCACGTCGACGCCTCGATCGAGCAATACGTTGCATAGCGACCGGCTCGCGCCCGGCCGCAAGTCGGCCACGAACACGCGCTTGGGCAGAGCGGACTGATGACTCATCGCCTTGCCGAGATCGAGCCCGCTCAGGCGGCTGCGAAACGCTTCGCTATAAACCTGACCGAGCACGTGATATGGCGAATCGACCTGCACCGCTCTCACGACGACGGGAAGATTTTCGACCCACGTCTGTCGCAGCGCGGTGAGTTCGCGCAGATAGTGGCGTCCGTTGACCACGGGCGCGAGGAGCGCGAGCGAATCCACCAGCGGATGATGCGATGCCAGCGCAGCCAGTGTGCCGCCCAGACGCAAGCCGCACAGCGTGACTTTCGTTACGCCCGTTTCCTGTCGCAAACGTTCGATAGCCGCGCCGATATCCGCGATGAAGTGATCGACCCGATCGCTCTCATGATCGATGCCGACTGAATCGCCGGTCGCCAGATAGTCGAAGCGCAAGACCGGAATACCGCGTCGGGAAAGCTCTTCGGCCAGATAGCGCATGGCCTTGTGGCCCCACGCTTCCTCATGCCCGAATGGGTTGCATAGCACGACGCCGTGGCTTCCATGGCCGACGTGAAGCCACCCGAAGCGGCCTCCGAAGACGATCGGCGTCATGCGTCGGCCCCACTTCCAAAATTACCGACGCATAGGCGCTCGCTTCGGTAAGAAGCGATATTGGCAACGCACTGAATCCCTGGGCCGCTCGATGTTTTATTTAGGTCGCGCATTTGTTGAGGTTCTCATTGCACGTTTTGCAAGATTTAACCTCCTTTCGTTTCTGGCCTTCGGTGCGCTGGACAACAAAGTGATGTTTTGCCGCATGCATGGGGTATACCGCCATGCATGCACGAGACCGGACGTCTAGACGTCGATGCAATGTTCGCTATCGCACATTCGCGTCTCTTGGCACGAAAAAAAGCTAAGGAGATCTACATGAACGGGAAGCCGGAATGAAGCGGTTCGCGAGGATCGACCTAACGCTTGGCAATGGTAGAAGGGCATCTATTGACTATTCGGAGGCATCGTCTAGATTTTCGTCGTGGCCGCGCTCAATCCATCGATTCGATTCGCCAAGGAGACGATCATGTGCACTCGCCTGAAACCCGGACGCCCTCACTCCATCTATTGCATTCTGCCGCCGCACATGCTGGAGCACATCGCGAAGCATGGCGACGCGAAGCAGCGCGAGATCGCCATCGACACGCTGTCGAAGGATCACACGATGCGGTCCTTCCGTGCCGTGGAGGCCACGCTCGCAGTCCGGCGCGCAGCGCCGATGCCCACTGCCGCCGCGCCTTCCGCGCATCGCACGATCTACACGGCCGACGAAACTGAAACGTTGCCCGGCACGGTCATTCGTACCGAAGGCGCAAAGCCCGTAAAAGACGATGCCGCCAACGAAGCCTATGACGGTCTCGGTGCGACCTTCGAGTTCTATCTGGAGGTGTTTCATCGCAATTCGATCGACGATGCGGGCATGCCGCTCATCGGCACCGTCCATTTCGGCAAGGACTATGACAACGCGTTCTGGAACTCGCAGCAGATGGTTTTCGGCGATGGCGACGGCGAGCTCTTCAACCGCTTCACCATTGCACTGGATGTCATCGGTCACGAATTGACGCATGGCGTGACCGAACATACCGCCGGCCTGAATTACATGACGCAGGCGGGCGCGCTGAACGAGTCGATATCCGATGTGTTCGGCTCGCTTATCAAGCAATACGCGCACAAGCAGACGGCGGACAAGGCGGACTGGCTTATCGGCGAGGGATTGCTCGCGAAGGGCGTCAATGGCGTCGCGCTTCGCTCGATGAAGAATCCCGGCACAGCCTACGACGATCCGAGGCTCGGAAAGGATCCGCAGCCCGCCGACATGAGCGAGTACGTTCGCACGACGCAGGACAACGGCGGCGTGCATATCAACTCAGGCATTCCAAACAAGGCGTTCTGCATGACCGCTCTTGAAATCGGCGGATATGCTTGGGAGAAGGCGGGGCGAATCTGGTATGAGACGCTGACCGACTCGCACCTCAAGCCGACCGCGACCTTCAAGACATTCGCGAAGCTGACGCTAACTACGGCGAGCAGGCTATATGGCGCGAGCAGCGCGGAGGCATCGGCGGTCAAGAAGGGATGGCACGAAGTCGGTGTATTGTGATCGTGCGCGCGCTCGCATCTTCGCCGCGCTCCTGTTGTCGGGCGCGGCGCTGGTGTGCGCGGGCTGCGCTTCACATCAATCGTCGTGGGAGCCTTCAATGCACGCGGAGCTGACGACCGATGGCGGGTTAGCTGCCTTTCCCGGACTTGCACGGCCGATCGTTCTCGACGAGAAGGATCTTTCGCCCGACGATGGCGTTGCATTCGCGCATCTCGTCGTGGCGGCGCGTGCCGAGGCGAGCGCATCGAGGCCACGCGCAACGAAACCTGTTCCGGACGGCCGCACCTATCGGATCCATGTCGATGGCGACGATACGCTTCACCTTCAGGCCGCCGATCCTTCCATACCCCCTGCCTTTGCCGCCTTGATGGAGTTCATCAAGCGGCATGGACATCGCTAACTTCCGGCTGTGCATGCGTCGACACTTCGGCTGAATTGGATAATTCCCAGCTAACTCTGCTTTCGTAAGATGTGCTTGCAGTTTGCTGATTCCATACATTCAAACGGAGTATCTATGAAGCCCGCCAAAGTTCTGCTTCGATCATCATTGAGATGCCCTCCGTCGATCGATCGGCGGCGATCAGAAGCATCTACACGTCAATCAAAGGCAGAACGGCAATCGCTCGATAACTTCGGCGATTGCCGTTCTCGCGGTCGATCACCTCACCCGCGAGCTATCAAACCAGCCTTAGACCGAGGCAAGGATTCAAGAATTATGTATGTGCGTTGGCTCATACAAAACACCGGTTTTTCGTTTGCGCAATTCCGGCGTGCTGTATAAGATTGCCAAACATTACAGAATGTAATGTTAATGATGAACGTTTTCCTTGCCTCTTTGTCTGTAAATGCGCAAGGCGCCGAAACCTTGACGGAGCCAGATTGCTGAATGAGCGAGCGCAGACTCTCTCCCGCTCTTTCGATGACCGATCAAGCCGCACCATAAGGAGACTTCATGCCAACTCCCGTTTTCGAGTCCGTACGTCTAGACGATGTGTTGCTCGAACCAGATCCGATCGACCCCGCATGGATACTCGAAGGCAATCCTGTCGCCCGCAGTGGCAGATGGTCGCAAAGTCTCGACACGACGACCTCCTCGTGGGTCTGGGATTGCACCGCCGGCCGCTTCAACTGGTACTTCGAGCAAGACGAGACCATCTATGTGATCGAAGGCGAAGTCATCATTACCGCCGAAGGTCAGGAACCGCGCACGCTGCGCGCGGGACACGCCGCATTGTTTTACGCGGGCACGCGATCTCAGTGGTACGTTCCTAAGTATGTGCGCAAGCATGCCATCCTTCGTCCGCACATCACGAAGCCTGTGTTGTTCGCGCTCAAGGTGAGCCGCAGATTGCAGGGCAAGCCGAGCGGCTATCTGCCTCGCACGTCGCTCTGACAATCTCCTTCGAAGAACATCACGGAACTATCGAAGTGATGAGTCACGCGATGGATAACCTCGTCCATTGGTCAAGGCATTGCGAACGGATCAGGCAGGAGAGCGCACGGTTCCCGAGTTCCTGCGAGGCGCGTGGCACGCCGGAGTAGTCCGTAATACGCCAGCGCTTTAGTTCATTGCCGATGCCATCTGCCGCCGATTCGCAGAAAAGAATCAAACGCGCCAATGCCGGCATGCATGACCGCGCGTGATGCGAATTGGCTCTTTGCTCATGGAAAACTTTTCGCGAAACGTCGCATTCGCCTTTGGCGAATCAATCGACGCACGCTCGTCATAACATATGATTTGAACGCAACGCGGGATAGCTTTTGATTCTGCTGCATCCGTAAAGATACTTCCAGCGAGAGGCGGGCGCGAATTCGCGCCCGTTTTTGTATTGCTCGGCACCGCGCGAATACGCTTCTTCACCTAACTTCGCGAAACGCTACGAAAGCAAACGATTGCGAGTGCGATCATGCCGGCGTTTGCAAATGTACCGTCCACGACTATGCCGTCTGTCCATACGAACGTGCGTATCCGTTCAACGCCGCGAGCGATTAAGAAGTTTTTTCATATGGATGTCTATTTTTATCGTTGCCTCGACGCAATTTTTTCTTACCTGTAACCTGCGTCTGTGAGAACGCCTGGTGACTCCCAAAAGTTAAACGACGCCCACAGTCGACACGCTCGTTCGGAAGGAATAACACTAACGCAACGAATTGGAGGCTCCGCGATGTCAACCTCAACTGACGTCCTCGAAGCTACGTCCGTCGCTGGCGACTGCGCGTATGCGATGCATGATTCGACGGTAATCAAGCACATCGGCATTGTTTTATACGATGGTTTCTCTTTGCTGGCCGCAGGCACCCTCGCCGAAGCGCTGCATGTGGCGAACGAGTTGCAATCCGAAGCAGCGAATCATTCTTTGAAATATCGCGTGAATCTGGTATCGGCTCGCGGGGGTACGGTCTCGTGTTCTTCTTCCATGTCTGTGTGGACGGACCAACTCGCCGGAGGAAAATTCGATAGTCTCGATAACCTTTTCGTCGCAGGAGGCAGCGGCGTGGCACGCGCGTCCTCGGACGACAATCTTATGGAGCTCCTGAGACGCGCGAGCGGGAAGAGCGTCACCATTACCGCGATGGGAAACGCGCACATGCTCTTGTCGGCCGCGGGCGTTACGCCGCGGGACTGGCCTTCGATGAAGCAGGATATTCCGCCCAGTTCGGCGACCAAAACCCTATCAGAGCATGAACGCGATCAGGCATTGATGACATCGCTTGCATTCGTCAAGAAGGACTTGGGCGCCGATCTGGCTATGCGTGTCGCGGACCGTCTCGAATCGGGCGGAGGCTTGTCGCTCGAGGCGGCGTTCGAAGAGATGTATGACACGACGCTGGCCGAGAAGGCGCGCGCGGCGGCACGTTGGCTCGTGCTGAACTGCGCAAAGGCGATATCCGTCGTCGATGCAGCGCGCATGTCTTCGATGAGCGAGCGCAACTTCCTGCGTCTGTTCAAGCGCGAGATCGGCGTCACGCCTTCGAAATATCTGCTTCGCGCGCGGCTCGATCTCACTTGCAAGCTGCTCGAAAATAGCGATCTTCCGGTCGACAAGATCGCCCGTCGAACGGGCCTCAGCAACGGAGAGAGACTGTCGAAGCTATTCCGCAAGGAATTCTCGATGTCCCCAACCGAATTTCGCGCACGAAGCCGGAATAAGCGCTGAGAGCGAAGCGCTCAGGTTGTCGGCGCCTGATCGCCGACACCTCGTTTGGCCTTGACCGAACTACGCAGACGCGCCTCGAATTGCAGAAGGATCGATTCCTTGGCGAGATTCGATGCCGCGTATTGTCGGCCGAGCGCACCAAGACGCTCACGAAGCGAGCGGTCATTGGCGAGACGAAGTATGGCTTTAGTCAATGCAGTCGGAGATTCGGGTTCGACCGCGAGGCCGACGGAATTCACGACGTCCCATAGCTCGGTGCCTTCATTCGCCGTGGCGATAACCGGCCGATTGCTCGACAGCATGGCGCCGAGCTTCGATGGCATGACGAGATCGGCGGCATCGGCGCGTTGCGGCAGAACATGCATGTCCGCGAGCGCGAGCAGTTCGTGGAAGCGCTCTTTAGGCTGCAAATCGAGGAATTTGACATTGGGTAAGTCGCGGGCCTTATCGAGCAGGAACGATCTTGCGGGCCCGGCACCGCAGATCACGAACATGATGTCCTCGCGCCACGCGAGAAGCTTTGCCGCATCCGCGATAACTTCCAGACCTTGCTTGAGCCCGAGATTGCCGGAATAGAGTACGACCTGCACGCCGCGACCGAGAGCCAGTTGCGCGCGATACGAGTTGTCCGCGCTGTCCGATTGTGCATGCTGCATGTCGACCCAATTCGGAAATGTAAAAGCGTTCTCGCATAGGACGCCTTTTTGCACCGCCAGTCGTGTCATCGCGGCTGAAGGTGTGGAGACCACGTCGGCGCGCGACATCAGCCATTTTTCAGCGGACGATGCGAGCTTCTTCGCCGCACGGCCCTTCAGGATTCCAAGCCGGAAAGCGGCATCGACCTCGTAGTCCTGTACGTGAAGCCAGAACGATGCACTCGCGATGCGCGCTGCCAACAGCGCCATGGGCGACGCGAACAAGGGCGGCTCGACGAGCCATACGGCTTGCGGACGCCACGCGATTTGCACTGCCGCGGCGGGAATGGAGAAGAGTGCGAAGCTCATCAGATGCAATATGCGCTTCAAGCCCGAAGGGCGTTTCGGGCACCAGAAGGGCACGCGTATCACCGAAACATTGTTGAGCTGTTCCGTCACGTATGTGTGCGAGTTATAGCCGGCGCGAACGCGCCATTCCGGATAATACGGAGAAGCGGTGATTACGCGTACCGTATGTCCGCGCAATGCGAGCCATTCCGCCAGCTCGGCAGAATACTTTCCAACCCCGGTTACTTCCGGGGCGTAGTTGAGCGAGATCATCAGCACTTTCATCGAGCCACCCAATGTGGTTGAAACTGAAAAATCGGCGCGCCGAACGCGCTGACTTTCAATCGAAGCGCTTGCGAATGAAGCGGCATGGGTTGCCGCCATAAACGCCTTCGGGCTCGAGCGAACGATGTACGACGGAAAGCGGTGTAACGACCGCCGAACGGCCGATGGTCACGCCCATTTGCACGACACAATTCGCCGTGATCCACACGCCGTCTTCAATGACGATCGGTGCAACGCTCAGATTCATCGTCGTGCTCATTGCGTGCGAGCCGGCTGTGAGGAACGTGCCTTGTGAAATGCACACATGCGATCCGACGCGGATGGGCGCCTGGTTATAGATCCACACATCGGCGCCGAACCATGAGTGATCGCCCACTTCGAGATTCCACGGTGCTTTCACGCGAAGCTGTTGCAGGAAGCGGCAACCGACGCCTATCTTCGCGCCGAAGAGACGGAGTAACGCAACTCGCACATTCGAAAACGGGTTGAGCTTGTTATTGATGACGCAGGCTTCGACAACAAACCATAGTGCTTCGATGAGCGTCGATCGCGCCTTCTCATAGTTGCCCTTTCCTGCTCGGCTCAGATCGATGACGCGATTGGCAGGGTGCTCGTCCTTGACGTCGTGGACAAGGGTTTCCGCGTTCGACACCGCATTGTCGGTGAGGAGTTCTGACGCCATTTGGAAGCTCTCCCAGCAGTCGTTGCACGTTTCAGGTATTGGCGGTGCGGACAGATCGACTTAACTGTCGCCAATCCGGGACATCTTCGGAGAGGGCTGCCAGCACATACGGCGCACTCGAAACGTCTCCAGTGCATGACGAAGCACCGACAGCCTGCGGTCGTCCGTCAAGGATTCGATGCGCTGCTTGCCTCGCTGGATCAGCCGCATTCTCAGGTCGGGGTCGATGATGAGCTCACGAAGTGCATCGGCCATGCTGTCCGGGTTCACAAGATCGATGAGAAGCCCCGCGTCGTCAATCTGGTCTCGCAGGTTCTTCAGGTCGGAATACAGCACGGGGACGCGAAGCTGAAACGCCTCGTAGGGCGGCAGGTTCGTGGGCCCGAAATACGTGGGCATCACCAATGCGACCGCCTGACGATAGAGGCAGGTCACTTCGATATCGGACACGAAGCCTGCAAAGCGGATTCGGTCCGCCAGCCTGAGCTCATCGGCCACTGAGCGTACATGAGCCAGGTTGCCGAAGTCGCGCCCAGAGAATATGGCGCCGACCCTGATCCCGAAGCGATCCTCCAGGCTGCGCAATCCCCGCAATAGATAGACATGGTTCTTATGCGGCCAGAACTGGGCGGGATAGTAGACGTAGTCGCAATCCAGGCCATACTTTGCCTTGATGTCGATAAAGCGATCCGGATGATCAAGCTCATGCTCGGACAACTGCGTTCCAATCGCGGGAGAAAAGGGAATCACATGAACTCTTTCCTCATCGACGGCGTATCGTCGGATCACGTTATCGCGTCCCGCTTCTGAATCGACTACGACACCGGTCGCTTTCTTCAGCGCAAGTTGATAGATCTGCTCGCGGCGCTCGAACTCGCCGCCACAGCGAACTTCAGGAAAGTCCACTTCATCGCGGTGCGCCAGATCCCAGACCGTAAAGAGATAGCTGAATTGTGCAGTCACGAGAGCCAGATAAGACGGACCGGTGAAGTAGACGAGGTCCGCGCCCATTTCCCGCAAAGACCGGTCGAGCCAATTGAAGTACACGTGCTTTCTGAATAGTTGAGGCGGATTGAGCAGGCGCCACATGACATGGAAACGCGCAAGCAGCTTTTGCCAGCGGTGAACGCGAAGATAGCGAGCATCGATTCCATTCCGATGCAGTTCTTCGATCGCGGACCTGCGCGTCGTGATGAAGGTCACGTTACAGAGTTCGGGCGGCAGGCGCTTGGCCAGAAGCGCAGCGTTCGTCGCTTGCTGAAATCCTCCGCCTACTGAATTGTCCAGTTCGATAAAGACCACCATCCGGATCGGCCGGACATGAAAGCCGATGCCGGTGACATCCGCGCTGCTCGCATGTTCACGAGTTTCAACGCGGCGATGGGCGAATCGGGGAACTGCCAGATCACTTTGATAGGTAGTGCTCGAAGCGGCTCTCTTGAACAACATATCTTGAGTTCCCCGCAGAAGAAAGGACATGTTGCGTTCACAGCGACACGATCAATATCGGATCGTCTATCGTGGGCTGGTCTAACGATAGCCTGCCGTATATCCGCGCGACCCGTTATGACGGATGACGGCAAGACGTTGGCTGACCGATGAGTGAGACCGCGCCCGCCATCGCAGCGGACTCAGCACGCGGATGCCCGGCCAAAAGCTTGATGATTTCCGCCAACGGACCTTGCCGGGCATCCGCGGCGCTACGATGCCTTTCCGGGGCGTTGCACGAGGCTGTCGAAAGGTGTCGACGACATTGCCGCTCCCGCATGCGTCCTGGCTCACTGGAGAACGTCTTTGAAAACGCTCCACATCATTCCGTCTATCGAGGCAAGGAGTGGCGGTCCGGCGGAGGCAATCAAGAAGCTCGCCGCAGAACTGCGGCTGTTTGGACACACGGTCGATATCGTCTGTCTCGATCCTTCGGCCCATGCCGACACGTCAGATGACGCTGTGTTCGATCAAGTGGTCCGCCTTGGACACCATGCAGGGAAATACTCGTTCAACTTCCGCCTCGTTCGCTGGCTGATCGAGCATGGCAGGCAATACGATGCGATTGTCGTGGATGGCATTTGGCAGTTTCATAGCGCGGCGGCCGTGTTTTCGCTGCGTCCGCGGAAGATTCCATACTTCGTCATGCCGCACGGAATGCTGGATCCATGGTTCAACATAGGCCATCCACTGAAGTTCGCGAAGAAGCTTGTCTATTGGTTATTCGTTGAACGACACGTCCTGAGCAACGCGAAAGGCGTTCTTTTCACTACGGATAGCGAGCGAACCCTCGCGCGCAAAGCATTCCCGCTATATCGCGCCAAGGAAAACACCATGACGATCGGCACCGTGCCGCCACCTTTGATCGAGAAGGCAGAGGTTACAAAGTGGCGCGCGTCGGGGCATTCGAATGACAAGAAGTTGATGTTGTTTCTAGGGCGGCTCCATGAAAAGAAAGGCTGCGACCTGTTGATTCGCGCCTTTCATGATCTGCGAGACGCCGCGAACGACTATCAACTAGTTATTGCGGGGCCTGACAACAACGGCGTCGCGGCGAAGCTGCGTCGTGAAGCCGAGCAACTCGGGCTTGCCAGGAAAATCACCTGGATCGATATGGTGACGGGCGCGGACAAGTGGTCCTTGTTGCGGGCCGCGGACGTCATGGTTTTACCTTCGCATCAGGAGAACTTCGGCGTCGTGGTGGCCGAGGCGCTCGCATGCGGCGTGCCGGTGCTACTGACCGACAAGGTCGGAATCTGGCAGGAAGTCGTGGCGGACCGAGCGGGCCTCGTCGATGTGGATACGCAGCCCGGCATCACCCGGTTGCTTATGCAATGGACGAGCTTGCCGGAGCATGAAAAGGATGCGATGAGATCAGCTGCGAGGCAGTGCTTCGACGACCGCTTTCATGTATCTCGCGCGGCCAGGAACTATATTTCGCTGATGAGTGACGGCCGCGCCTAATGATCGAGGCAAGATACGTGCGTTCGTGCGCGCGACCTTCGCATGCGCGACTTATATGACGAGAAAGGGTGGAGCCGCGACGCAAATCGGTCAACACCTTGCCAGATTCCGTCACTTGACGAGAGACGAATCACAACGGGCGCTAAGCTTCAGTTACGGACGATGCGCGTTCTGGCCTCTGCTACGCGTTTCAAAGCGCGTCCATGTCGGACATTCTCCAGTCGGGACACATCATGAGGGTATTTTCGGCCGAGCAGGACATTGGGGTTGAAGAAAGCGTCGATATCATCGCTCACGACGGCGTCACACTTGCTCTTATCATCCGTGCTTCCTTCTCGAGAGAAGGCGTGAATTTTTTCACGCCGCGCGAATACTCGCAGCAACTCGCGCATATGGAGCATGCCGCCGGAACGAAGATATGCGCGCATGTGCATAACATCATGGCGCGTGAAGTAAAGCTGACGCAAGAAGTTCTGCTGATCAAAAGAGGACGCGTTCGCGTCGATCTTTATGGTGCGAACCTGCACTATGTGACGAGCCGGACACTTGGGCCCGGAGACGTCATATTGCTGTCCGCGGGCGGTCACGGCTTCGAAATGCTCGAGGACGCGGCCTTCATCGAGGTGAAACAAGGGCCTTACATGGGCGATCACGACAAGGTTCGATTCGAACCGCGGTCGTGAGTTACGGCGTTGAAGAAAGCGGCATCAAGACCCTGAGATTGTTGTTCGCATGTGACTTGGCATAAGAGGAGAAGAAACGATGCCGAATAAGGTCGCGCTTGTTACCGGAATAACCGGTCAGGATGGTTCCTATCTCGCTCAATTCCTGCTCGATAAAGGATATGAGGTGCATGGCGTCAAACGCCGTTCATCGCTCTTCAACACCGACCGTATCGACCATCTTTACGAAGATGATCACGTAGCGCAGCGAAGGTTTCATTTGCATCACGGCGATCTCACCGATTCTTCGAGCATCCTGCGTATCATCCAGCGCGTTCAACCGGACGAGATCTACAATCTCGCCGCGCAAAGTCACGTAGCGGTCTCGTTCGAGGAACCCGAATACACGGCCAACGCGGACGGTCTGGGCGCTCTGCGAATACTGGAAGCGATGCGCATATTGGGTCTCGAGAAAAGCGCTCGCTTTTATCAGGCATCGACATCCGAGTTATATGGGCTGGTCCGGGAAATACCCCAGCGGGAAACCACGCCTTTTTATCCGCGAAGCCCGTATGCCGTTGCGAAGCTGTACGCGTACTGGATCACGGTGAACTATCGCGAGGCTTATGGCATCTATGCGTGCAACGGCATTTTGTTCAACCACGAATCGCCGGTTCGTGGAGAGACGTTCGTCACGCGTAAGATCACGCGCGCGATTGCTCGCATCGCAATCGGATCGCAGGACTGCCTGTATCTCGGCAATCTGGGCGCAATGCGCGACTGGGGACACGCACGCGATTATGTTCAGATGCAGTGGCTCATGCTGCAACAGCCCGAGCCGGAGGACTTCGTGATCGCGTCCGGCGTGCAATACAGTGTGAGGGAATTCGTGCAACTTGCTGCCGCGGAGCTCGGTATCGTTCTGCGCTTCGAGGGCAGCGGTGTCGACGAGGTCGCGATCGTGGAGCGGATCACCAGCAAGGAATGCCGTGTCGCGCCAGGGACCGTGATTGTGCGTGTCGATCCTCGCTACTTCAGGCCGACGGAAGTAGAGACCCTGCTGGGCGATCCGTCGAATGCTCACGCGAAACTCGGTTGGGCGCCAACGGTGACTTTTCCAGCGCTCGTCAAGGAAATGGTGCAGTCCGATTATCAGATAGCGAAGCGCGATGCTCTGATAACCCTAGCCGGATACCGTGCGCTGGAACATCACGAATAAGCGCGCACGTGCGAGTGTCGACCGGGCCCGCTGGCTTCGCAGCCAGCGGACCTTTGATCGAAGAGTCGGTTCATTTTCCGGCTAACCTGCGGATCAGCGGTTGCAGACCCCGAGGCAGCTTCGCGAATCCGGCGCGTGTCAAGCGGAAGAAAAGATATTCGCCCAGCACGGACATCATCGTTCGATCGAGCGGCGCAGTGTTCATCGAGGTCTTTGGAAAGACGTCATACTCCGAGGGCTGTCCGAATCCGAGGAACATCGACGTTCGTTCGTTGACTTCCGAAATAAATTCCGTGTTCACGATGATGGGCTCGGACTTCTGTATTTCACTGTCAACCTGGAAGAACACGCTTTTCCTGACGAAGTTCTTGTCGGTTACGGGTCTCGCTCGATGAATGCCGTAGGTGTTGTAAATGACGAGCGATCCGCGCGGCATCTTGAAGCTCTTGACGTCCGACGCGAGGTTATCAGCGATGAACTCATCCGTGTAGTCGCTATACGCCTTCTCTCCGGACCAGAGATGCGAGCCCTCGATGTACTGGAACTCGCCGTCGTCGACATCGGAGACATAGAAGATAAAGATGATTCCGGGAATATGAGCGAAGGCTTTGTCGGTCTTGTTGTCGGTATGCCACTGCATGTGGTGCCCGCCGTACGTTTCGTAGTATCTCAGCGCCTTGAGTCTGAACTTGTCGCCCAGATATCCTTCGCAGACCCTGAAAACAAATGATGAGGTCGCGAAGTCGTAGAAGGTCTTCGACACGGCGAGCAGGTTCGTCAGATAGTATTGCTTCTCCGAGAATACACCGGCGACCTTGTTGACGTTCAGGCCCAGCTTCGTTGCAGTCGAATCGTGTTCTATGCGTTCGACGGCCGCTGGTGCAAGGGCGGAAGGAAACGCAAAGTATCCTTTTTGACTCAGCTCTGCGACTACCTGTTCGGGATTGACAGAAAGGAATTCGCGAGTGAAGAGCGCCTTCTCCGTCTGGCTCCACGATAAGCCAGCTCGAACGGAAATGTCAGGCGACGAGTGCTCGATCGCCTCTTCATTGAGGCCTGATTCTGCGGCGTCGAAAGGCAAGCTTGCCATTTGATTCTCCGGTCGTAAGTCGCGTGTCAAGCCGACACGGCACGCGGTGGATCGTCAACAGGCCATACTAGTCGCGCACAGCTCATTGACCGATGCAAGGCGGATGTCGGCAAGGAATTGGCCGAGACAGGGCGAGGTGTGAGCGCTCTCCCGACACATCGACCCGATTCGGCCAACCTCATGGCATATTCCGTCAACTCCGTCATCGGCCAGACGTGCGCTCCTATGCTTGGTGCATGTGCGAAGGTGGTTCACGGGTCAACATGTGCCGCGAGCAGCCAATTTCCGCAGGATCGCGTCGGGCGTGAAACCACCGGGGAGAGGCATGGACGTGACGAAGATCGAATGCGTGCTTGCGATGTTCGACAGAGCCTGAGCGATGCCACCACCTTTGGCCGCCTCGCGCCGTGTCCTCTTCGCGATGTCCTCGCGTCTGTTCGAAATGTTGCCATTCGGCGTCGGCCGATCGGAAGGACGCGACAGGGATCGATATCGGCGAGCTGCGCTTACGATCGCGTGCAACGTGTGCAGTTCCGGCCTGGCGTTCATTGTCCTGATTGCATCCGTCTCGTGGACGCTGCCGTATCTGGGCCAACAACGTTTCGGCGTATGGATGACGTTCTCGAGTCTCGCCGCAACGCTCGCCATGCTCGACTTCGGCATAGGCAATGCGCTGCTCAATCTCGTTGCAGGGGCGCGAGCGAATGAAGATGCTCGGCGCATTCGTGAGCTGATCACGCATGGGGTATGGCTGCTCGGCACTGTCGGCGCGATTTGCGGAATCTGTTTGTACGCTGCGCTCCACATATTCGACTTGCGCCTCGTCTTCGGCCATAGCGCTGACGCCGCTGATGAAACGCTGGTGGCCGCGACGCTCTTTCTCGTTCTAACCTGCCTGAACATTCCTCTCGGTGGAGTGAAGCGTGTATGTCATGGCCTTCAAAGAGGCTGGGAACAGCATATCGTCAGCTCGATCGGTTATCTGATATCGCTGCCGCTCTTGTATTGGTGTTGTCTGCGTCAAGCATCCATTCCGTGGCTCTTGTTCGTCACCTATGGCATTCAGATCTGCATGTCGTCGTGTCTCGTTGTGCGATTGAATCGACAAGGATTGCTCGGCTTGATTTCGGGTGGGGCGCACTCGACGATGTGGACTGATTCGAAGAAGATCCTCAGCATGGGATCGTTGTTTTTCGGACTGCAGGTCGGCGTCATGTGCGCAAGCGGCTTCGACGCGCTCATCGTCGCAAAGTTATTGGGCGTGACGGAAGTCGCGAAGCTCGCCGTCGCACAGCGTCTGTTCCAGTTCCTTACTGTCGGGATCTCGATGCTGACGGTGCCGCTGTGGGGCCTCTATGCCGATGCGAAGGCGAGGGGCGACACGAATTTCCTGTCGATGACGTTAAAGCTGTCGATGCTCGGCACCGGTGCGATCGCCACCGTGACCAGCGGATCGATATTCGCCGCCTCCTCGTGGCTTCTGAGCAAGTGGGTCGGCAACCACCTTAGTATTCCCGTCGCGCTGCTCTGCGCGGTTGCGGTCATGTCGGTAGTCGATGCGTTCGGCAATGCGTTCGGCATCTTTCTAAACGGCGTCGGCGAGCTGAAATCACAACTGGTCGCGGTGTGTGTGAGTTGTGCGCTCGCCTTGTCGCTCAAATTCTGGCTCGTGTCCACATTCCATGAAGTCGCCTGGGTGGTGTGGTCGACGGTGATCGCAAGCCTGGTGTCTGACTACTGCGTGTACCTGTTCCTGTTCAGAAAGCGCATATTCGCGCATCTGAGCGTGTTCGACGACAAAGGTGCGACTTCCGCATAAGCGAACGACCGGCAGGAAAGCGCAGTAACGTCTTCAACCACGATGCCGTTCGCGCCAATGTCTTGCCACATTCGGTCAAGCGAGCCGGCGCAGCGGCGGGCTGGCTACATTCAAGGCTGTCGGAGCGGGTGGAGTATTGGATCGGCTATACGAGCATTCCTTTCTGACGATTGCCGGAGCGCTACAGATGACTAAGGACTTCGCAGACGACGTTGCCTTGCCACGTGGCGATAGCGCGGAAACGGTCACGGAATCGTATATACGGTTTCTAAAGCGCAACTATAAGGTTATCGTCGGGACGACCGTAATCGTTGGCAGCGTCGCGTGCGAGTACGCGATCCTCGCAACGCCGATCTATCAAACAAGCATATTGCTGCAGGTTCAGGAGCCTCCCGAATCGTCGGGCAGAAGCTCGCTCGAAGATGTGTCGTCACTGTTCGCGGTGAAGCCTCGCGCTGCAGCCGAAGTCCAGAAGATAACGTCGCGCAGCGTGCTGGAATCAGCTATCGCACCGATGCATTTGGACATCTCGCTCACTCCGCGTCGCGATATCTGGACTCGCGCGCAATCGAAGTTAGGCGCGGCGTGGCGCAGAATCACCGGCGAGGCCGAGGTAGGCGGCGTTCAACCGGGTTCGGCTTCGATTGCAGAAGTGCCCGAAAGCCTGCGCAAGAAGGCACTGGAAGTAGTGTCGGAAGGCAACGGACACTATCGTCTTTTAACCCCCGACGGGGAGACTTTTAAGGGCAACGTATCGACATTGGAAAACTTCGAGACGAAGCGCGGTGCGATCGCGTTGAAGATCGATGCGCTTGCTGGAGGTGCCGGTCAGGTTTTCGATCTTCGGCGGCTATCGCGATCGGCAGTGGTCGAAAAGCTTCAGGAAAGACTGAGCGTCACGGAGCGAGGGAAAGAATCGAATATCGTCAGCGCATCCTTGGAAGGCACCGATCCGGTTTTCATTCGAAACTTACTTCATGCAATCGGCACGACCTATGTCGCGAGTGAAGAGGCGAGAAGAAGCGCCGACGCACAGAAATCGATGGAGGCGTTGAGCACAGAACTGCCGATACTGAAGGGTCAGATAGAGAAATCGGAGGACCGGTTCAGCCGGTTCAAGAACGAGACGGGCTCAGTCAATCTTAGCGAGCAAGCGAACGTCGTCATCAGACAGCTGGCCGACGTGCAGGCCAAGATGACGGATCTCCAAGTGCAACGGCAGGAACTTCTGCGAAGGTTCACGAAAGACGACAGCACGGTGCTTGCGGTGGATCGGCAAATCACTACACTGAGCGCGCGTGCCACGCAATTGGAAGCCGAAGCGCGAATGTTGCCGGAACTCGAGCAACAGGCGCTTCGGCTTTCACGCGATATCAGCGTCAACAATCAACTCTACGCAGGCTTGCTGGCGAACATGCAGCAGTTACGCTTCATCAAGGCCGGCCGGGTGAATGAAGTACGACTGATCGACGACGCCACGCTTCCTGAAGATCCGATAAAGCCACGGCGATTGCTCATTGTTGTGCTCGGAATCGTTGGCGGCGCTTTTCTGGGAATTCTGCTCGCGCTCGCGAGAAAAGCATGGTCGGGCAAAATCGACGGTCCCGATGATATCGAGCGGCGCACGGGTTTGCCTGTGTTTGTGAGTGGCGCGTTCGGAAACATAGCAGGGGCCGCATCGTATCGCCAAGGCATCGACGTTGCTCGTGCAGGCGCGAATACCACATCCAGAGCGCCGTCGATCGAGAGCCTGCGTCGATTTTCTGCCATCTTCGAGCATAAGATGCTCGAGTCCGGTTCTCGCATTGCGGTTTTTAGCGGGGTCAATGCGTGGACGGGAACATCATTCGTAGCGGAGCAAGTCGCGGCTCAACTTGCTCAGAGCGGCGCGCGCGTGCTCTTGATCGATGCCGACGCGCGCGCGGGACGCTTATCCAAGAGGCGAAACGCCGGATCTGCGCCCGGGCTATCGGATGTTATCTCCGGACGCAGCACGTTCGACGAGGTCGTTCGAATCGGCTCCGCAGGTGACTTCGACTTATTGCCGAGCGGAGTGCGAACGGACGGAGTACCTTCCAGCCTTTCGAGGGATACACTACGAAAATCGCTGACATCGGTTGGCGAGCGTTACCAGTTCGTCATCCTTGACGCTGCGCCGGTGCTCAGCGCGGCCGAGACGCTCGTCATGGCGCGGCAGGCGGGTTGTGTGTTCATTGTCGCGCGAGCGAATTTATCGAGAATCGCCGATCTGACAGCTTGCGTCGACGCGTTCGAATCGATCGGCGTTCGGGTAACCGGGGCCGTGCTTAATACCCTGGGCCGCAGAAAACATAACGCGCTGACAGCCGCCCCCGTCGTCGGCGCCGAGTCGTCTTCGACGGCCGGCAACTCGCGCGCTTCGCCGAGCGCCTTCGGCGGCGCTTCACTGACCACGCAACGCGAGGCGATTCGCGACGGCATCGCGCCTCGTCCATCGGGACTTCACGAGACATGAACGATCTGCAAATGTGTAGCGTCGGCCGGGCCGCCGCAGCCCGCGGGTGTCATGACGGATCCCGTCGCGCTGTAGCGGTCTTTGCGCTGGCCTCGGTGGTCTCCGTGGCGTCGACTTCGACGCGCGCCGCCGATCTTACCAGCGCCCAATGGACCGCCTTGCAGAAAAACGCACAGTCGATCGTCGATACGGAATCACCGGCATCGGCATTGCCTTTCACGATAAGCACTGCGCTCATAGGAACCGGGCGTCGACCTATTGTATTTGCTCATTACTTCACTCCATTTCCTCTCTCTATCGATAACCTTCCGGCACGTTCCGATTACTATTGCACGGAGTATCTGAATCGCTCCGGTGAAGGAAGCAAATACGCGAGCGTTGGCGGCTATCTGCGCGACCGGCCCTTACCCTTGGCCCGTTACACCACTAACGTCTACAAGCAGCGCGCCCTGGCCGTGGAGATACTGCGCGCGAGAAAGATTGACATAGACGGCTTCGGCGTAGACCTTCTGCAAATAAACAGCGGCTCGCTATGGGACGACGTGATGCGGGTCTATTCCGTTGCACAGCATGTCGCGCCCGACTTCAAGATTCTGGCCGAACCGGATATGGCGGCGCTCGATGGTGTCAGTGTGTCGGATATGGTCGCGGCCATACGTGTCATTGCAGGACAGAAGAACGCGTATCGAATGGCCGACGGAAGCCTTGCAATTGCGCCGTTCTACGCGGAGAACGTCAGCCAGAATTTCTGGTCGGATGTGATTCGCGGAGCTGCGGCTGCAGGCGTGAACGTCACGTTGATTCCCATTCTCCTCGATCCCGCCAAATCCGCCGACTTTCGCACAATCACGAATTCCTTTTCGTTCTGGGGCGTTCGAACGGTGCCGGAATCGACCGATAAAGGCGGTTGGGAAGATCAGGCGCTTACAAATCTCGAATCGTTCGGTGCAGATATCATGACGCCCGTCGCGCCTCAGGATTCACGGCCAAAAGACTCGGTGTTCTGGGAAGCGCAGAATTCCGCACTCTTTCGGGCGCAGTGGTCTCAGGTGACGTCGCGAGATCCAGCCTACGTGCAGCTCGTCACCTGGAACGACTACTCGGAATCGACTCACGTCTCGCCCTCTGTCGGTACGCAGTATGCCTTCTATGATCTCGCGGCTTACTACATCGAATGGGCCAAGACCGGAAATCCGCCGCCGATCGTTCGGGATAGCATTCTCTACTTTCATCGCAGGCAGATCTTTACGCCGGGCCGGTCTTCGACGCCGGAGACCGCGATGGTCGAAGAAGGCGTGGGCTCAGTCGTCAACGACATCGAAATGGTCGCCTTCCTGACCGCGCCCGCTGTCTTGCGGATAACCTCCGGCGGAACGGACCACACGTCGAATGGCGTGGCGGGCTTGAACGTATTCCGTGTTCCGGCGGTCTCCGGCGTACCGAGCTTCGCCATTATCCGCAATGGAGCCACAGTCGCACAGGTAACGTCGACCACATCGATCGTCTCGGTAGGCGCGGCGCAGGACCCGTTATACATCGGCGGAGGATCGGCGCGCTCGCCCGTAAGTCTGGTATGCAGCCAGTAGCGCGCTCAACAAACGACATGGCGGCCACATGAAAAGCCCGGCAAACGTGGTTTCATATCTTGCATTGGGTATCTTCCTGTTCGCGGCCGAGTTCTATACCCTGGGGATGAGTACCGGGCATAGCCCGCTGATGCTCGTGTCTCACGTTCTCTTGCTTGGCGTGGTCCTCTTTCACCTCGGCATGCACTTGTTCGACAGCAAGCCGTCGTTTGCGGACGCATCTGTCGTGGTGTTCGAGATAACTTTCCTGATACTCGCACCGGCTCTTCAGTTGGCGCATGACGCGCAAGTGCTCGTGAATACGATGCCCTTCGACGACACTTCGGCGCTGCATGCGAATCTCATATTTATCGTTTTTATTGTCACTTACCTTGGCGCGCGACATCTTCTTCCGCGCACGATTCAAGCGTCGACGGCCCGCGCTTCGGAACCATTGACGATCCGTTATGCGGCGCTTATTCCGGCCCTGGCGATCTGCGTCGTGGCTGCGATGAGCGCATTCAATTTTGCCAGCCAACTGCAGGCCGGCGATCTGGATGGAATCGACGTCACCCCTTTGGACATGATTCGCGCGAAGGTGCTTTTCTTTCTAATCGTGCCCGTGTTCATTCTTATCGTGTTGCATCGTCCTCGTCGAATCGGGCTGGTGTGGATTGCGCTCGCGCTTTTCGCGTTCGTCTTGCTACTCATTTGCCAGAATCCGCTGACGGAAAAGCGAAACGCACTCGGTCCCATCTATCTGACGCTGCTCGCATTGGCGTTTCAGCGGCACCTCAAGAGTCCATCCCGAGTGTTCTGGGCAATCTTCGTTTTGAGCGGACTGTTTTTTCCTTTTTCCGAGTTGTTCACGAACAGCAGAATCGATAAGTGGCCGCTTTCTTGGGCCACGATAGAGAGCTTCTTCGAGGAGCACTTCGCATCCACGACCTATGACGCGTGGGCCAATACGGAAGCCATTGTGGAAATGGTGAGTCGGGAAGGAATCAATGCGGGCAGGCAGCTCGCGGGCTCGCTGTTGTTTTTCGTTCCACACGCTGTCTGGCCCGACAAGCCTCTGGCGACCGCGATTCTGGTGGGCGAATATCTGCAGCGAAATTACAGCATGTGGTTTCTAAACCTTTCCGCGCCGTTGCCTGCCGAAGGCTATTTCGATTTTTCGTGGGCGGGCGTCGTAGCTTATGGTTTCTTGCTGGGTTATTTCTCGCGCCGCGCCGACGCGTTGGTCGAATCGCCGATACCGCTTCGGCGAGCGCTGGGATGCTATCTGTCGTTCTACGTTGTGTTCGTCCTGCGCGGGTCATTGATGGTCGCGGTCGCTTACGTGGTGCCCGTTCTCGTCACGTTTCAACTCGTGTCCGTGCTCCTCACATCGCGAGAGAACAGACGCGCCGAGCCGCGCACGGCGAGGCCGCTCTATAGCGGTATGGCACGTCGAAAGTAACCTCTCGCCGGTTTAGAGAACGGTGAGTGCTTCAGGCGGGGACGCCGCTCATGTTCTGCTCTTGCCCAATCCAGATCTGACTGTCGGGAAACCAGAACTCTCTGGATTTTGGCGGCGCAGCCAATGTCACTGGCAAGTCAGGATTGAATATTTTTGACCAGGCCGACAGATAGGACGGCATCTTCACAAGATGGCCGCAGTTCGAAAGCAGCAGACTCGATACCAGCGCTTCTCGTCCGATCTCCAGCCCGGGATGACCGCTGAAGTGCACTGGCTTATCGCCGTTGGATAACAGTTTCGCGGGCGCGACATTGATCGGACGCTCGAACGGCCACGCGCTGAAGAATTCGATGAAGGCCGGCTCGTCGCTGGAAACAAATATGTTGGTCAATTGCGGGTTGAGCATGAGCGTCTTATCGACAAGCCGGCAGAAATCGACCCACGGAAGCGTCACCGCTTCAAACTTCTTGTCAGTGCCTCTGAAGTGCACGCCCAACGTGGAGGCGCTGATCCCGAGTCTTGCGCAGGTCGATTCGACTTCTTCGCGGATGTGCGCCGCGGGCCGGTAATACGAGCGGAATAGATCGCTCGCGCTTCGCAGACGAAGCGCTGCGTCATACCGTTGCCGGAAACCCAGTTGAACCGGATCGCGCACGGTGGATGTCCGAACGTTATGCGACGTGGCGTGCCCGTTCTCCGGCCGGACGCTTTCGAAGAGCGCCGAAAACCAGTCGATCGTTCCTTTCACATCGCCGTACAGGCCGCCTCGCGCCGAAATTCGCGGAGTCAGGCGGTTCTCTTCACAGTGCATAAGGATGAAGAGAACCATTTGCATGATCGCGAAGAAGCCGCAGTTTTCCCTGATCTCGATCGAAAACACACCGTGATTCTGCCGCTGCCGTGCAAACAACATCGCGCGGCTGGGCGCGGCAAGCGAGTACTTGAATGTTTCACTACGACGGAGTTTCCTCAATTGATCCACCACCATGCGAAACATGTTCGATTCCTGTTGATTATGTTCGCGTGAATACCAGCGTCACGCGTCGACGTACCCGGTGCGCTGTGCGTTCTTCGTGAAGTCGGCATAAGTGGCCGCGATGCCTTCTCTGAGCGAGATCGTGGGCGTCCAGCCCAAAGCGGATAGCCTGGATACATCCAGCAATTTCCTCGGCGTGCCATCCGGTTTCGAGCTATCGAATTCCAGTGAGCCCTGAAAGCCTACGACGTCGCAGACGAGGCGGGCGAGGTCCGCGATTGCTATGTCGCGTCCACATCCGATATTGAACATGCCCTCGGCGTTATGGCTGTCGAGCAACGCGAATACCGCCGACGCCAGATCGTCGACGTGCAGGAATTCCCGTTTCGGCGAGCCCGATCCCCAGACCGAGATCGATTGGAGTCCGTTCAGCTTCGCTTCGTGTGCCTTTCGGATCAGCGCGGCCAGAACGTGCCCGTTCTGCAGATCATAGTTATCGTTCGGACCGTACAAGTTCGTAGGCATCACCGAGATATACCGCATCCCATGCTGGCGGTTATATGCCTCACACAGCTTGAGCCCCGCAATCTTGGCGATTGCATATGCCTCGTTGGTCTGCTCGAAGGCGCTCGTCAGCAGATATTCTTCCTTGATGGGTTGAGGGCAATACTTCGGGTAGATGCACGACGAACCGAAGAAGACCAGCTCGGGCGTGCGCTTCTTGAAGGCCGCGTGGATCACATTCGTTTCGATGACGAGATTCTCATAGAGAAACGAGGCCGGTTGAGTGGAGTTGGCGTGTATGCCGCCGACCTTCGCAGCGGCGAGCAGCACGACATCGATGCGCTCGTGCGCAAAGAAATCGGCCACAGCGCGCTGATCGAGCAAGTCGAGTTCCTGTCTGGAACGGGTAACCAAATGGTGATCGCCGCGACTGGCGAGATGCCGGAGAAGGGCCGAGCCGACCATGCCCTTATGCCCGGCAATAAATATCCGAGAGCCTTTATTCATGTTGGTGCTCAATCGTCCATTGATGTGCGTTGATCGGAACGTGAGGCCCGATGTGCGATTGCCAGATTAGCGAGGCATTCGGTCAATCATCAGCTTGTGGCGGACGTTGGCAAGGTATTGTCGCGACCGGGCTTTCTCGTCATCGATGACGCGGCCGCCATCTATGCGCCACGGACGGCTCATTACCCGCGAGACCCGCCTCAGCCAACGTCATGGCAGATTCGGCCACCCCGCCTGGCGCGGCTTTCCCCAATCCTATGCTGCGTGAACGCATGCAGGCCGTTACGGGATCGATTCGTCCTTGAACGGACCGGCTCAGACGAGCCATCGAGCATCGATCTTGACACCAGGAGAGGGACCTGATGATTCCAGTAAACGAACCCCTGCTCGAGGGAAACGAGAGGACATACCTGAACGAATGCATCGAAAGCGGCTGGATCTCGTCGGACGGCGTATTCGTCGAGCGCTTCGAACGCGCAATGGCTGCATATGTAGGCCGCAAGCATGCGATCGCCGTCGCAAACGGAAGCGCGGCGCTCGACGTCGCCGCCGCTGCACTGAGTTTCGAGCCGGACGATGAAGTCATCATCCCCACGCACACGATCATCTCCTGTGCGTCGGCGATCGTTCGAACCGGCGCGCGACTGCGGCTCGTCGATTCGAATGCGGATACATGGAACATGGACGTAGCGAAAATCGAAGCGGCCATCACGCGCCGCACGCGCGCGATCATGGCCGTACATACCTTCGGCTTGCCGGTCGACATGAAGCCGGTGCTGGACCTCGCGAAGAAGTACGGCCTGGCTGTGATCGAAGACGCGGCGCAGGCTATCGGGCTCACCTATGAAGGAAAGCAATGCGGCAGCTTCGGCGATATCTCCTGCTTCAGCTTCTACGCGAACAAGCACATCACGACGGGCGAAGGCGGCATGATTCTCTGCGACGACGATGCACTGGCGGCGCGCGCAAGGAGTTTGCGAAATCTTTGCTTCAAGCCCGAGAGGCGGTTCGTGCATGAGGAGCTAGGCTGGAATTATCGTATGAGCAGTCTTCAGGCTGCGGTCGGGCTTGCGCAGTTCGAGAAGCTCGATGAACGCATAGCGAGAAAGCGCACACTGGGGCGGCGTTACGAAGCGCTTTTGCATGATGTAAGGGGCCTGGAACTTGCTCCTGTTGCGTGTTCCTATGCCGAGAACATCTATTGGGTGTTCGGCGTGGTGCTGGATGATCGCCTGCCCATCGGCGCGGACGAAGCACGCGCAATACTCGCCGATGCGGGCGTTAGCGCGCGGCCATTCTTCTGGCCCATGCACGAGCAGCCTGTATTTCGCAAGCAAGGGCTATTCGAGGGCGAAAGTTATCCGGTCGCCGAGCGCATGAGCCGGCGCGGTTTCTATTTGCCGAGCGGACTTGCACTAACCGAAGCGCAGCAGGATCAAGCGGTGGCCGCGGTCCGGAACATGATGGCCGAGTATGTCTAGAAGCTCCGCAAGCCATGCTCGCGGACATTGCCTGCTTCATATGACCGTCATCAGTCGCATCGATGATGGGTCGTAACACCACGGAGTGCAGCCATGGAGAATGCAATGCGTTCGACCGACTCGATGTCGATGGCCAACGCGCTAGCGCCGCTTATGCAGTCTTGCCGTCGCATTGTGCCGGTCATACTCGCGGGAGGATCGGGCACGCGCCTCTGGCCGATGTCGCGCGAGCAGTTTCCGAAGCAACTGATTGGCGTGGTCGGACGTGACTCGCTGCTTCAGGCTACGGTGTTACGAATGGACGGATTCTCCGGCGACTTCGACGTCGATATGCATCCGATCATCGTGTGTGGCGAAGAGCATCGTTTCACGACCGAGGAACAAGTGCGGTTATGCGGCGTCGATGCGCGGATCATTGTCGAGCCCGCGCGTCGTGATACTGCGCCCGCACTGACGCTCGCGGCGCTTGCGGCCGTCGAAAGAAACGAAGACGCGATTCTCGTCGCGATGCCTTCCGATCATTCGATCGCCGATCTTGGCGCGCTGCATGAAGCGATATCGATCGCCGCGGACTACGCCGATAGCGGAATGATCGTGACGTTAGGGGTTCCGCCGACGCGTCCCGATACCGGCTTCGGCTATATTCGTCTCGGCGAAGCGCTGGAGAAGGGTGCTCATCTTATCGACCGCTTCGTAGAAAAGCCTGCCGCCGAACTCGCCGCGCAATACCTCGCTGCACAAACATACTGGTGGAACAGCGGCATCTTCGTCGTTCGCGCGAGCGTGTGGCTCGATGCCCTGGCGCGTCTCAATGCCGATATGCATGCGACATGCACGGCGGCACTGAAAGACGGCAAAGCCGATGGCCATTTCTTTCGTCCGTGTCCGAATCAGTTCGGCCGTGTGCCTTCCGATTCGATCGATTACGCGGTGATGGAGCATATCGGCGACGCTGGCTCGCCTTGCAACGGCGTAGTCGTGCCGCTGTCGGCGGGATGGTCAGACCTGGGATCGTGGGACGCAGTATGGGAGGCCATGGAAAAGGACGGCTTGGGCAATGTCGGAAGCGGCCGCGTGGTCTTCGAAGGCGCGAGGTCGAGCTACGCGCGCTCCGATGGCGGACGGCTCGTCGCGTGCGTCGGCACGTCGAACGTCGTTGTCGTCGATACCGACGATGCCGTCCTGGTCGCCGATCGCTCGCACGCGCAGGACATCAAGCGCCTTGTCGCGCGCATCCGCGAACAGCATGCGCCCGAGGCCGAAACGCATCGCAAGGTTCGTCGTCCATGGGGCTTTTACGATTCGATCGAACATGGCGAGCGTTTCCAGGTCAAGCGCATCGTCGTGGCGCCTGGCGCACGACTTTCGCTCCAAATGCACCATCATCGTGCGGAACATTGGGTCGTCGTGCGCGGCACCGCGCTCGTCACGCGCGGGGACGATCAGTTTCTGTTGTCGGAAAATGAATCGACCTACATTCCGCTCGGCGTCCGGCATAGGCTGGAAAATCCGGGCAAGGTGCAACTCGAGATCATCGAAGTTCAATCGGGTTCGTATCTCGGCGAAGACGATATCGTGCGGCTGGATGACTGCTATGGCCGTATCTGATGTTATCGACAAAGCTCACGAAGGCGGGGCATGACATGCGCGATATTCAAGGATTGCTGGCAAGGCTCTTCGATGTCGCGATGGTCGTCGGAGGGGCCACCGTTGCATCGCGGATCAGGTTCGACAACATCGCCGAACCGGGCTATTACGTGCCGTTTGTGGCCTTTGCTGCGGCGTTTTCGCTCGTATTGTTCCCGGGCTTCGGCGTATACGAGTCGTGGCGCGGGCGCAGCAAGCTCGTGCTGACGAGCCGCGTGTCGCTCTCATGGCTCGTGGTGCAGGCGTGCGTCCTCGTGCTGATGTTCTCGCTGCATCGGCTCGATGATGTCTCGCGCCTCTGGTTCGCGTACTGGACTGCGATGTCGGGCGCGCTGATGATCGTGGGCCGTCTCGTCACGCATGCGGTGCTCGCGCGCATGCGTCACGCCGGGATGAACTTTCATGACGTGGCGGTCGTCGGTTGCGGGCGGCATTGCGAGTCGATCATGAAAAGAATCGAGCGCGCGAGCCATTCGGGTTTTCGTACGGTCGCGGTATTCAACGCATCGCCCGAATTGCCGATAACTTCAACAGTGCCGGTCTTCGAAGATTTTGACACCTTCGTGCGCCACGCTCGCGAGCAGCATGTGCATGAAGTCTGGCTTGCATTGCCGCTATCGCAGGAGAAAGCCATTCTGCGGTTCGTGAATGAGTTTCGCGACGATCTCGTCAACGTGCGATTCATTCCCGACGTGCGCAGCCTGGCCCTCTTCGAAAGCGGCGTGAGCGATTTGCTCGGGGTGGCGGCGATCAATCTCGTCGCTTCGCCGCTTTCGCAAAGAGCGCTATTGCAGAAGGATGTTTTCGACCGGCTGTTCGCGCTCGCGGCGCTCATCGCGGTCGCGCCGCTTCTGATCGTTATCGCAATCGCGGTCAAGCTTAGTTCGCCCGGGCCCGTATTCTTCAGACAGCGGCGCAAGGGCGCGGACGGACGCGAATTCACCATCTACAAGTTCAGGTCGATGCGCCTGCATATCGAACAGTCCGGCATGCTGAAACAGGCTACGCGCAATGATCCGCGCGTGACGCGTGTCGGTGCGTTTCTCCGGCGCACGAGTCTCGACGAGCTGCCGCAATTCTTCAACGTCCTGCTCGGCGACATGTCGGTCGTGGGACCGCGTCCACATGCGCTCGAACATGACGATCTCTACCAGAAAGTCGTGCAAGGTTATATCCATCGTTACCGCATCAAACCGGGCATCACCGGATGGGCGCAGGTCAATGGCTTTCGTGGGGAAACGGACCGGATCGAAAAGATGGAGGCGCGCGTGGCCCATGATTTGTACTATTTGGGAAATTGGACTTTCGCACTCGATATGCGGATCATTGCCGCGACGGTATTCAAGGGTCTGCGCGGGGCCAACGCTTACTGAAGCGTAAGCATCGCGCCCGGCGTGCGCGATGCAGGCATCATCTCTTTCTCGCGACGAAGGTCGCCGACAGATCGGCGGCGCTAAGTTCGCCGCCCATCCATCTCACGCTGTCGAGCACTTCGAAGCCGCTGAGATCCAGCATCAACTCGACTTCAGGCTTGAACATATAACGCATGACGTGCGTCTCGAGAACGGTTTCGACGCATTGCGTCTTTCCGTCCGTCATCATGATGGTGTAGTTGACGGTGACGGTATTCTCATGAGGACGCATCAGCGGTTCGGCGATGCGGATTACCGCGGTTTCATCGCTCGTGGCGCGCTTGATGCGAACCTTGGGCGGGTCGGCCAGCACGGCGGGACCGTACCAGCAATCGAACAGAAAGAGTCCTGAGCGCGGCAGATGAGTCGCTGCGGTGTGGCACATCGCCATGAAATCGGCGTTCGTCGTCTGATAGCTTGCGACATGAAACAGCGAGACGACCGCGTCATATAGCTCTTCGGTGCGGACGCTTCGCGCATCGCCCTGCTGAAACTTCAGTCTCTTCGCCACCGTGCCCGGCAGTGAAGTCCGTCTCGCATCGGCGCGTGCGAGCATGTCGAAACTCATGTCGATGCCCGAAACCGAAAAGCCGGTGGCCGCAAGCTCCGCCGCGTGGCGTCCTGTCCCGCAACCGAGATCCATAAGATGGCCGCTGACTATTCCATATCGACCGAGCAGGTCGGTGACGAACGCGGCCTCCGCCTTGTAGTTCTTCTCGTGATAGAAAAGATCATAGTATTGCGAGTATCGCGTGCTGAAACTCATGTGAGCCACTCCGAATTAGAGTTGGTGCCCAACGCATGTCCGCGCAATGGCGCATTCGTCCAGGTGACCGAAGCGCCGCTCGATAACAAGTCTCACTTGACGTTCCGGTTCAAGACAGAGCGTAGCCTTCGCACGAATCGCGACTTCATGCGTGACGGAATTCGGCAAGATGTTGGCCGGGCCGCCTGTGCAGGCCGCGAGGCCGGTTTTGACAAGGCGATGACGGAAATAGAAGTTATGTTTCGGAGATCATCGAGTCTTCGATCCCGGAGGATGAAGGTGATCCGAATAGGTCATTCCGCAACACGGTCTTTTGTTTAGGCGCCGCGAAACGACATAGTTCGAACTCCGTATTAAGCGCCTTTCCATAACTTTCATGCACTTATTCTCAAACAGCCGAAGAGATCGAACAGTCGTGTTGTTATCGCGGCCGAACGCGCCGATCTCGGCCAAAACCATGCTTTTCGCCGCCATGGCGGAAAGAACGGATGCAATAGGAAACTACGCTCCCGAAATAGTACGGAATCGACGGCATTGGTACGGCTTGCGATCCGCAGACCTGCAACCGAAACATAGGAAGATAACGCCATGTCGAACGTTACAGCCTTCGGCGATGCAGAGTCGAGCGGTCTCTATCATGCAGCGGAAGAGAGAAGCACAAAGCTCATAGGAATCATGTTGTATGACGGATTTTCTCTTCTGGGCGCTGGAACGCTTGCCGAGGCGCTTCATATCGCCAACGAGTTGCAATCCGCTATCCTGAGCAATGGCGTGACCTATAGCGTTCGTCTCGTCTCCGCCCGCGGTGGCGCGATAGCTTGTTCATCGTCGGTCTGTGTGTGGACCGAGCGCTTAGGTGGCCAGCGCTTTCAGGGCTTCGACGCGCTATACATTGCAGGCGGCGCTGGCGTGACGCGCGCAGCTGCGGATGAAAGTCTCCTCGAGTCATTGAGAATCGCGTGTTCGCAAAGCGGCGCGGTCGGTTCGCTCGGCAATGGCGACGCGCTGCTCGCCGCCGCGGGCGTCGCCCGGCGCGACTGGGCTTCGATGGGACGCGGCGTATGGGGCGGCGGAACATTGAAAAGCACGACGTCGACCGAACGCGGCGATGCGCTCGTCAACTCGCTGGCGCTGGTGAAGCGCGATCTCGGCTATGACATCGCAACGGCTTTGGCAGACCGGCTGGCCTCGTCCAACGATCAGCATCTGCCAATCATGCTGAGTACCATCGGCACGACGACGCTCGCCGAGAAAGCGCAGGAATCCGCGCGCTGGCTGGAGCGCAATTGCGGCCGTCCCATCTCCGTCGGCGACGCGGCTCGCACCGTTGCGATGAGCGAGCGCAACTTTCTGCGGCTGTTCAAGCGTGAGATCGGTCTGACGCCTTCGCAATATCTTTTGCGTGCGCGTCTCGATTTGAGTTGCGAATTGCTTATTAAAAGCGACTTGCCGATCGACAAGATTGCGCGCAGGACCGGTTTGACCAATGGCGAAAGATTTTCGAAGGTATTCAGAAAGCAATTTCTGATGTCGCCAACGGAATACCGGTCTCGAAAGAAGAGCGGTGACGCAGTGTGATCGCACGTTTCGCGCTTCACAGGCGCAGCCGGAATAACTTCCTCCAACTCGATAGCGCAGGCATATCCACGTCGGGCGGAAAGCGCATCCTAACCATGGCAATGTCCCCCTAATCTGCCAACAGCACTTTCACGCCCTCGGCGGCTTCGTGTCGCAGGGCGTCGAGATCGAGGCCCGGGATCACGCCGTCATCCACGACCACGCGGCCGTTCACGATGTTGTAGCGAACGCGCGCCGGCTCGCCCGATGCCACGGGCGCCACGGCGAGATCGTGATAGCCATAGAAGCGCGGATCGTCGATGTCATAGAGAACGAGGTCCGCCGCCTTGCCGACTTCGAGCGTGCCTACTGCATCGAGACCGAGCACGCTTGCGCCGCCCGCGCTGCCCCAGTGAATCGTCTCCTCGATCGTCGTCGCCGATGCGCCCTGCGCCGCGCGATGCACGAGCCACGCGAAATGCGCCTCGTTGATCATGCTGCCCGATTCGTTCGACGCGACGCCATCGACCCCGAGCGACATCGGCACGCCCGCCGCGGACATTTGCGGTGCGGGGGCGATGCCGCTGCCAAGCCGCGCGTTGCTCACCGGGCAATGCGAGCAGCCGCTGCCGGTCTCCGCGAGCATCGCGATCTCGCTCGCTTCGAGATGCACGAGATGCGCGAACCACACATCGGGTCCGAGCCATTCGTGATCGGCGACGAATTCGACCGGCAACTTGTCGAAGCGCTCGCGGCAGAAATCGACATAACGTTGCGTCTCCGAAAGATGCGTGTGCATGCGCAAGCCCATGCCGCGCGCCGCGCGTGCGATCTCAGGCAGAAGATCGGGCGGCAGAGAGAAGGTCGGCGTCGTCGGCGCAACGACGACGCGGCGCATCGATGTCGCGCGGGCATCGTGATAGCGCGCCTTCAGGCGTTCGATATCGGCAAGCATCTGATCGAGCGTCTCGGGCTTTAACGCGACCTTCGAGAAGCCCGGATGATCGCCTGCCGCCTGCAACGCGCCGCCACGGCACAACACGAAGCGCAGGCCGAACGACGCCGCTTCGTCGAAGAGCAGATCGCCTGTTTCCGTGGTGCCTTCCGCGTGATAGAGATAGTGATGATCCGCGCACGTCGTCGCGCCCGACAAAAGTAGTTCGGCCATGCCGAGGCGTGCAGCGACACGCGCGAGGTCCGGCGTGAAGCGCGCGAGCCGCGGATACGGCACCGCGGCGAGCCATTCCTGCAGATCGGCGTTGACGCCTGAAGGCACCGCTTTCAGCAGGTTCTGGAACAGGTGATGATGCGTGTTCACCCAGCCTGGATAGGCGACGCACGAGCGCGCATCGATGACGCGTTCGTCGTCGCGCGCGTCGAGATTCGGCGCGATGGCGCGGATGACGCCATCGCGGATGCGAATATCGACGTTGCCGAGCCGTGCGGCGTCGCCACACAATCCGCTCATCACCGCGACGGGATGCTTGATTAGTAATGCTTCGTTTGAGATGTTCATGAACGCTTGTCCTTTCAACACGTTTTACTCGCGCACCATGCTGGGCGCAGGTACGACGTCTTCCTCATGTGCGCCGTTGAGCACGGCGTTCAGCACGACCGACACGAGACACGCGAGCACGACGCCGCTGTGCACGAAGGGCTGCGTCCAGTCGGGCATCTGCTTGAACACTTGCGGCGCCATCACCGGGATGAGCGCGGTCGCGATCGTGAAGCCGACGATCAGCACGTTGTAGCGGTTGCGCTCGAAGTCCACTTTGGAGAGCGTCTGCACCCCCGCCGCGACCACGACGCCGAACATCGCGATGCCCGCGCCGCCGAGCGCAGCGGCAGGCGTCGATGCGACGACCGCGCCGATCTTGGGCACCAGCGCGACGACGCACATCAGCACGCCGCTCACCGCCACGACCCATCGGCTGCGCACGCCTGTCAGGATCACGAGTCCCACGTTCTCCATGAATGCGATGAACGGGAACGCGGCGAACATTCCGGCTATCGCGCTCGCGAGACCATTCGCGCGCATGCCGCGCACCGCGTCTTCCTCGCTGATGTTCTTGTCGACGATATCGCCGATCGCGACGAAGAGACCCATCGATTCGATCATCTGCACGACCATCACGACGATCATCGTCAGAACGGGCACCACGGAGAACACGGGCATGCCGAAGTGAAACGGCAACGGCATCGTGAACCACGGCGCGTTGGCGACGTTGGCGAAGTCGCCCATGCCGAGCGAGCAGGCAAGCACGCTGCCCGCGACAAGTCCGATCAGCACCGACAGATTGCGCAGGAACGCATTGGCAAAGCGGTTGACGGCGAGAATCACGAGCGCGACGAACAACGCGACGCAAAGGAACGGCAACGCGCCGAAGTGCCGCGCGTTCTCACCGCCGCCCGCCCATTGATACGCGACCGGAAAGAGTTGCAGTCCGATCACGGTGACGATGCAGCCGGTCACGACAGGCGGAAAGAAACGCCGCAAACGTCCGACGAGCGGCGCGGCGAACATCGTGAACACGCCCGCGCCGATCACCGCGCCGCACACGCCCGCGAAGCCGACGCCGGGGCTCAGGCCGATCGCGATGACCGGTCCCACGCTGCTGAACGCGACGCCTTGCAGAATAGGCAGACGCACGCCGAACTTCCATACGCCGACGGTTTGCAGCACCGTCGAGATGCCCGAGCAGAAAAGCGCCGTGCTGATGAGCACGGTGGTGTCAGCGGGCGACATCTTCAATGCGGATGCGACGATCAACGGCACGGCAATCGCGCCGATGTAAGCGACGAGCATATGTTGCAGGCCGAGCGTGATCATCTGCCGCTTGGGCAGGATGCGATCGACGGGATGTTGGTCGGTGTTCATCAACGTGTCTCCTGATTATCGTTATCGGCGGCTGCGTTCGTCAGGCCGCGACAGGCACCGCAAGGCAGGCATGAAAGCGCTCGGTCAGCGCGGCGCGGTCGAGTTCGCGTCCGATGAACACGATTCGGCTCGAACGCGGCTCATAGCCCCACGCCTGCGCCGCGCGCAATTCGATGATGTCGTGCACGCCTTGCAGCACGTAGCGATACGGCTGTCCTTTCACGGCGAAGATGCCCTTCATGCGAAAGAGGTTCGTCGCATCCGATGCGCGCAGTTCGGCGAGCCACGCTTGCAGCGCGTCGAGTTCAATATCGGCATCGACTTCGATGCCTACCGAGCTCACGCTTTCGTCGTGGTGATGATCGTCGTGGTGGTCATCGTGATCGTCGTCCGCTTCGACGAGTTGCTGGGCAAACTCATTCGCGCCCACGCCGAGAATCGCGCGCAGATCGATCTGCGCAAAACTCGATTCGACGATTTCAGCCGTTGCGTTGAGCCCGCGCAGCCGCTCTTTCAATGAAGCGATGTCCTGCGCCGTCACGAGGTCCACCTTGTTGACGACGATACGATCCGCGCACACGATCTGATCGACCGCCTGGTTGTCGCGGCCGTCGAGCACGAGATCGTCCAGATGCGCGGCGATATGCTTTGCATCGACCATCGTCACGACGGCATCGAGGGTCACGCGTTGCGCAATCGGATCGTCGATGAAGAAGGTCTGCGCGACAGGATACGGATCGGCGAGCCCGCTCGTCTCGACGATGATGTGATCGAGCCGCTCGGGCCGCTCCACCAGCATCCTCACGATGCGCACGAGGTCTTCGCGCACTGCGCCGACGCAGCATACGCATCCGTTCGTCATCTCGTAGATCTCTTCGGTCGATTCGAGCACGAGCCCGCCGTCTATGCCGACTTCGCCGAACTCGTTCTCGATCACCGCGATCTTGTGTCCATGCTTTTCGCGGAGGATGTAGTTGAGCAGCGTGGTTTTGCCCGCGCCGAGAAAGCCGGTCAGCACCGTGACCGGAATCTTCTGGAACGCGTTATGAGTCGTATGGATGTGAGTCATTGCTTGTCTCCTTTGAGTCAGTCAGCTTTATGTTCTTTCCAGCGTCGAACCACGTTGCAATCGAGGCCGAAGAGATCCAGCACGCGGCCGAGCGTGTGATCGATCATCTCGTCGAGCGAAGCAGGGCGCGCGTAGAACGCGGGCACCGGCGGCGCGACGATGCCGCCCATTTCGGTGACGGCGATCATGTTGCGCAGATGGGCCAGCGTGTACGGCGTTTCGCGTGCCAGCAGCACGAGCGGGCGTCGCTCCTTGAGCGTGACGTCGGCGGCGCGCGAGATGAGGCTCGATGAAAGTCCGCCGGCGATTTCGGCGAGCGTCTTCATCGAGCACGGCGCGACGATCATGCCGAGCGTGCTGAACGAACCGCTCGAAATGGCGGCGGCCATGTCATCGCATCGATAGGTGAAGCTCGCGAGCGCGTTGACATCGGCGAGCTTGTGTTCGGTCTCTTGCTGCATCGTCAGAAGCGCGCTGCGCGAGATCGTCACATGCGTTTCGATGTCGAGTTCGCGCAGCAATTCCAGAAGGCGCACGCCGTACGTGAAGCCCGATGCGCCGCTGATACCGACCGCGATGCGCCGCGTGCTCATCGTGCGACTCCTTTCAAAATGGCGGCTGCACGTTGCATCGCATCTTCGCCGATGCGCGCACGTATGCCGTCGAATTGCGAGCCGCGCGTCGCGTCGATGCCCATGCGCGATGTGGTGCCTTCGACGGACGACGAAGGATCGAGCGGGCTGCCCGGCAATCCGCCGACGATGAACACATCTTCATGCGGTTGCGCATGTGCCGCGATCGCCCAGAGCACTTGCGAGTCGTCGGTTATGTCGATATCGCCATCGACGGCGACGACATGCTTGAGATACGGATCCCAGCCCAGCAACGCGAGCATGATCTGACGCGCTTCGCCATCGCGCGTCTGGTTCAGCGCCACATAGCAATGAAAATGCGTGCCGGAGTTCGGGTAATGCAGCGCAGTGACCGCTGGAAAACGCGCCTTCAGCTTCTCGCTCATTTCCGCTTCGCGCGGCAGACGAGCGAGCGTGAGATGCTCGGCATACGGACCACCGACGACATCGACGAGCCATGCATCGCGGCGGCGCATCATCGTATCGACGCGCATAACGTTGTTGGTCGAACGGTCCGACGAATAGCCGGTGAACTCGCCGAACGGACCTTCATCGGCGCGCGCATCGGGATCGATCGTGCCTTCGAGCACGAACTCCGCGGCCGCCGGCACGCCAATGCCATAACGCGGCGTGCGTACCAGTTCGAGCGGTGCGCCGAACAGTCCGCCGGCGATGGCGCGCTCGTCTGTGCCGAACGGCACGCGCGATGCCGCCGCGAGCATGAACAACGGATGCGCGCCGATGACCATCGCAACCTTGAGCGTGTCGCCGCGCGCCTTCGCCGTCTGCAACATGCGCCACAGATGACCGCGCGAATGCAGGCTCGTTGCGAGCGCGTTCCTCGCATGAAGCATCGAACGGTGATAGCTCATGTTCGCGATGCCGGTCACCGGATCTTCGGCGACGATTACCGCGTTCGTGATGTACGCGCCGCGATCGGTGGCGAAGTGGCGAATCATCGGCACATGCGCGAGATCGACCGCGTCGGCTTCGACGACTTCATCGAGCACGGGACCGCGCGCGACATACAGCGGCGCGATCGGTGCATTCGCGCGTTGCTGATAGGCGTCGAAGAGGCCGCGCGCATCGACATCGAACAGACGGGCGATACGCTCGCGCGATGCGAAGAAGTTGGTCGCCAAAGGCGTTGCGATACCTTCGACGTGCTCGCATACGAGCATCGGATGCTGCCCGCGCGCGGCAAGCGCGGCGACGATCGCGGTGACGTCCTGATCGGCGGACAACTGTTGCGTGAGCGTCAGCACATCGTGGGGATATTGCTCGCGATAGGCGTGCGCAAAGCAATGAAAGTCCTGCGTGGCGCGAAAGAGGTTATCGGCCATCGTGAGCTCCGTCGAGAGAAAGAAGGGCGCGTGAGCGACCGCGCCCGCATGACATCAGGCCGTCTGCGCGACTTCGTCGTTCTTTACATACGTGGCCTTCAACCGTTTCTCCGCTTCGGCCAGGTCCTTCGGCGGTTTGGTCGGCTCGATGCCCACCAGTCGCGCGATGTTATTGCCCATGTAGTCTTCGAGACCGTCCTCATCGAGGTCCATGCCTTGCGGCGCGGGACCGCACAGCATCTCCAGTTCGCGCAGCCACATGCCCGGCTCGTTCGGCGGCGAATCGGTGCCGAACACGATCTTGTTGCGCGGCAACTCGCGTGCGAACTCGACGATGCGCGACTGATAGCACCAGCCCGATTCGCAATACACGTTGGGCGTATCCATCGCCATCCAGAAGGCTTCGAACGAGTAATTGCCGCCCGTCTGGATCCCGAAGTGACCGATGATGAAATTCACCATCGGGAATTCGCGGATGATCGGATAGAACTGCGTGGGAATCGTGTACGGTCCATCGCCTGTGTGAATCAGCACGACGACGCCCAACTCGGCGCATTTCTTCATCGCAGGGCGCAGCCAGTCGAGCGCGCGATCCGGCCGATAGCCATGCATGTTCGCGTGCAGCTTGAGCATCTTGAAGCCGTATTCCTTGACGTGAAATTCGAGTTCCGCCGCGCCGTTTTCCGGACCCCAGCGCGGGTTATACGTGAAGTTTCCGATGAAACGATCGGGATACTTCTGCGTCAGCTCCGCGATATACGACATGTAATCGCGAATGCCTTCGCGCCCGCGCCGGTTGCCGTCGCGATAGCCGGTGTTTCCCGGCGGCGGCTGGATGAAACCCATGTCGATGCGGCGCGGCTTGCCGTTGATGATGTACGGACCGTCCATCATCTTGAGAAGGCGTTCGCCGGTGAACGGCTCGCCCGTGTGCCGCCAGGCTTCGTCGACGAGATTGGTCGGATGCAGATGGGTATCGATGATCATCAGCGCGCTCCTGCGTAGTCAGCTTCTTTGTATTGGTCGAGATTGGCTTGCGCTTCTTCGACGCTTTTCGGCGGCGCGCTCGGTTCGATGCCGAGCATGCGCGCGAGGTTGTTGCCGAGATAATCCTCGAGCGTGTCTTCGTCGAGATTGAGGCCTTGCGGCGGTTCGTGACACAGCACTTCGAGCAGGCGCAGCCACATGCCCGGTTCGTTGGGCGGCGTGTCGGAGCCATAGAGAATCTTGTGCGTCGGCAATACCTTCGCGAATTCGACGATGCGCGATTGCAGGCACCAGCTCGATTCGCAATAGACGTTCGGCGTATCGAGCGCCATCTGATAAGGCTCGAAGCAATACACGCCGCCGGTCTGCACGCCGAAGTGCGCCATGATGAACGGCACCGACGGAAACTCGCGGATCAGCGGATACCATTCGCTCGGAATGCTGTACGGTCCGTCGCCGGTATGCAGCTTCACGATGAGCCCGAGGTCCGCGCATTTGCGCAACGCGGGACGCAGCCAGTCGAGCGCGCGGTCCGGCCGATACGCGTGCATGTTGGCCTGCAACTGCACCATCCTGAAGCCGTGTTCCTTCGCGTAGAACTCGATTGCGTCGGCGCCGTTCTCGGGGCCGCAGCGCGGGTTATAGACGAAGCAGCCGAGCAGGCGGTCGGGATACTTCTGCGTCATCTCGACGGTGTACGCCATGTAGTCGTCGATCGACTCGCGGCCGCTTCTCACGCCATCGGTCCACGTATAGATGGTGTTGCCTTGCGGCGGTTGGATGAATGCCTTGTCGATGCGACGCGGCTTGCCGTTGATGATGTACGGGCCGTCCATCACCTCGATCAGACGCTCGCCCGAAAAGGGTTCGCCGTCATGGCGCCAGGCGAGGTCGACGAGATTGGTCGGATAACAGCTTGTGTCGATGATCATGGGTCTCGATCTCCTTGAGGGGAACTGGCGTGTCCAGTCGCCGGATCGCGGGCAGGCGCGTCGATGGAACAAGAGCTCTTGCGAGCTTGCCCATGCGGCCTTTTGCAAGACGCGTTGATGCGCCTTCCCCTCGCCGGCATCGAGTGTCACACTGACGTGCACTGCTGCTTGCGATGCAGTCTCACAAGTTATGCGCGCTCTGTACAATATTTTCTGACCACGATCTTGATACGTTAGCGATATGGACATGCGGCTTTTGCGGTACTTCGCGGTGCTCGCCGATGAACTCCATTTCGGCCGCGCAGCCGCGCGCCTGCACATTTCGCAGCCGCCCCTGAGTCAGCAGATCCGCATCCTTGAAGAGGAAATGGGCACTGCGCTTTTCTTGCGCTCGCAACATCGCGTCGAACTCACCGAGGCAGGGAAAACACTGAAAGAACAGGCGCCGCTGATCTTCGCGCAGTTCGAGCGCGCGATCGATCTCACGCGTTGCGCGGGACGTGGCGAAGTGGGAAGTCTCGAGATCGGCGTCATCAGCTCGGCGATGGTCGAGCCGATTCCACGCGCGCTCGGCGAGTTCGCGCGCAAGCATCCGCAAGTCAGATGGACGCTTCACGAGATGACGCCCGCCGCGCAGATTCAGGCGCTGAAAGAGCGGCGGCTCGACGTGTGCTTCTTTCGCGTGTCGCACGAAGATCCGGAGATCGTCAGCGAAGTCGTGTTGCGCGAGTCTGCCGTGGTCGCATTGCCGCTCGCGCATCCGCTCGCTTCACGCGCGGATATCGCGCTGCGTGATCTCGAAGCCGAGCGCTTTCTGTCGTTTGGTCTGCTGCAATCGCAACTCGCGCGGTTTCTGCGCGACTGTTGCGTCGAAGCGGGATTCACGCCGCGCATCGAGCAGGAAGTCGTCGAACTGCATACGCTGCTATGTCTGTTGCGCGAAGGGCTCGGCATTGCGCTGCTGCCGGCATCGGCGCAACAGCTGTCGGGCGGCGGCGTGGCATTCGTGCCGCTCGCAGCGCCCGCGCCCGAAGTCTCGCTTCATGCGCGTTATCGCGCGGACACGCCGTCGCCGGTGCTGGCGCGGTTTCTCGATACCGTGCGCGAAGTCGTCAGTCCGGATCGCGCGCGTTGACCGTTTGCGCGACGAGCTCGCGTATCGCATCGACGAGCGGCGCAACGCGTGCCGACTTCTCGCGCGGCCACACGGCGTAGAGGTTGTAGTGCGTCGGAATCTCGACGCGTGTGAGTTCGACGAGCTTGCCGTCGCGTTGCGCGTCGGCGGCGAGCAGGCCGCGCGCAAGTCCCACGCCGACGCCCGCGCTCGCGGCGGCGATCAGCCCCGCAGCGTTGTCAAAGACGGCGACTGCGTGCGGCTCCGCTTCCGGCAGGCCCGCTGCGGCGAGCCTCGGAATCCACGAGCGCTTGGTGTAGCCGAGCAAGGGCAGCGCGAGCACTTGTTCCGGCGCGAGCGGCACGCTGAGTCCGCGCGCGCTCAACAATGCGGGCGAGCCCATGACCGTGAGACGGTCGCCGCAGATGAGCGCGTTCTCGAAGCCGTCCCATTCGCCATAGCCGTAACGCAGCGCGAGATCGACGCGTTCGAACGCGCTGCGGTCATGACGTGGCGCGGAAAGCATCGTCAGCGACGTGCCCGTCAATGCGCCGAGCAACGCGGGCAGGCGCGCGACGAGCCAGCTTTGCGCAAGCTCCGGATCGACGTCGAGCGTAATCGACTGCTTCACCGCGCGCTCCTTCACCGACGACAACGCGCGATCGATCTGCTCGAAGCCATCGCCTAGCTGATTCGCGAAGAGCGCGCCGGCATCGGTGAGCACGACGCGCGCGCCTTCGCGCACGAACAGCGGCTGGCCGACGAACTCTTCGAGCGTGCGGATCTGCTGGCTGATCGCGCTATGCGTGAGCGACAACTGACGCGCCGCGCTCGAAAAGCTGCCGGCGCGCGCCGCCTGCAAGAAGGCCTGCATCGACTGGATCGAAGGGTAGCGCTTCAACATGGGTGTTAGCCAGGCTTACGGGTGATCAAAGAAATCGTCGCTGGCGTTCTTGCATGACGGCTTCCGATAATGGCCGCAAGCTCGAACGACATTCAGGAGACAGCGCATGATCGAAATCGTCGTCAATGACGCGCGGCACTCGCTCGACAATGTACCGGAAGACATGCCGCTGTTGTGGGTGCTGCGCGATCGCATCGGTTTGACGGGCACGAAATTCGGCTGCGGCGGGGGCTTTTGCGGCGCATGCACGGTGCATCTCGATGGCGAGGCCGTGCGTTCGTGCCTGCTGCCGATAGCGGCCGTGGCGGGCAGGCGCATCACGACCATCGAAGGTCTTTCCAGGGACGGCACGCATCCGTTGCAGCGCGCGTGGGTTGCGGAAGACGTGCCGCAATGCGGCTATTGTCAGTCGGGACAGTTGATGCAGGCAGCGGCGTTTCTGAAGGGCAAACCGTCCGTGAGCGATGACGCCATCGCCGCTGCGATGTCCGGCAACATCTGCCGCTGCGGAACGTATGCGCGCATCCGCAAGGCCATCAAGCGCGCGGCGGCGGAGGTCTGAATGCGTATCGAACATCACGCAGCGCGCCGTCGTTTCATCAAGCAGAGTTCGGCGCTGCTGGCAGCGGGCCTATCCGTTGGATTTCGATTGCCCGATGCGTTGGCGAAGAACGGCGATGCTCTTCCGCGTGACGGCGAATTCGAGCCGAACGCATGGGTGCGCGTGCTGCCCGACGACACGATCAAGCTCGTCGTCCACAAGCACGATTCGGGCACGGGCACGCGCACCGCGCTCGCCGCGCTCGTCGCCGAAGAGCTGGATGTCGATCCGTTTCGCATCGACGTCATCACGCCCGAGAATCCTTTCTATGCCGATTACATTCATCCCTTGTGGAAGGTGTTTTCCACGGGCGGAAGCACGAGCGTCTCGCTGGAATACGATCGCTTGCGGCGCGCGGGCGCGACTGCGCGTGCCATGCTGATCGAAGCCGCCGCGAAACAATGGAAGGTATCGCCGTCAACGTGCTCGACCGATAACGGCTTCGTGATCGACAACGCGAGCGGCGCGCGTGCCAGCTATGGATCGCTTGCCGTCATCGCCGCGAGCGTGCCCGCGCCAAAAGACGTGCCGTTGAAAGACGCATCGCAATTCAGGTACATCGGCAAGCTGAGCAAGAAACGCGACGCGGCGCAGAAGGTATGCGGCGCGTTCGCGTATGGCATCGACGTGCGTTTGCCCGGCATGCTCGTCGCGGTCGTGACGCGTGCGCCCGTCATCGACGCGCGCGTGCGCAGCGTCGATGCGAAAGAGGCGCTCGCCGTGCCCGGCGTGCGGCAAGTGCTGCCGATACCCGGACGTCCCGATGTGCTCGGCGGCAATCAGGCGGGCGTCGCCATTCTCGCCGACGACTACTGGTCCGCGCACAAGGGACAAGCCGCATTGCGCGTCGAATGGGAAGATAGTCCGTTCGAAAACTTCGATAGCCGCGATATGCCCGCGCGCCAGGCTGCATGGCTCGACGATCCCGCTGCGCGCGTCGTGCCGACCATCACGAACGGCGACGCCGATGCCATCATCAAGCATGGCGCGCGCGTGATTCAGGCGTCTTATTCGATGCCGTACAAGGCCGCGAATCCGCTCGAACCCATCAACGTGACGGCGTGGTCGAAGGACGGCGGCATTGCGTATTGGGGCGGCTTGCAAGTGCCGTCGACGGCGCAGGAGGCGGCGCAAGTCATCGGCGGCATTCCGGCCGATCGTGTCGTGCTGCATGAACTGGTTTCGGGCGGCAGCTTCGGTGCGCGCGAATCGAAGTACTGGCTCTTCGAAGTCACATGGCTCGCGTTGCAAACCGGCAAGCCCGTCAAGCTGATGAACAGCCGCGAGGACGAAATGCGCGCGCTCTTCTATCACTCGGCGAGTCATCATCGCGCAAAGGCCACGCTCGATGCACGCGGCAATCTTTCGGCGCTGCAACTGCGCGCGGTGATGCCGGCATCGCCGGAACAATGGGAGCCGGGCTATTTCGATCGTCCCGATCGCATGGACTACAGCACCACGGAAGCAATCAGCAAGTTCGAGTTCGCGTATGGCGCGCCGAATGTGGATATCGGCTGGGTGCGTCATGAAACGGGCGTGCCAACGGGCTGGTATCGCGCGGTGAGTTATATCCCGAACGTGTTCGCGGTCGAATCGTTCATGGATGAAGCCGCGCATAAGGGACATCGCGATGCGGTGGACTTTCGCATCGCGCATATGAAGGACGCGCGCCATGTCGCGGTATTGCGCGAGGCCGCGATGCGGGCCGGCTGGGGCAAGCCGTTGCCGCGCGGCACCGCGCTCGGCGTTGCGACGAATCGCGCGTACGGCAGTTATGTCGCGGTGATCGCGCGCGTCTCGCGCAAGGATGACGGTATCGTGATCGAGAAGCTCACGTGCGTGGCCGACTGCGGGCTCGCGGTGTCGCCCGGCGGTGCGGAAGAGCAGCTATACGGCGGCTTGATGTGGGGACTCGGACACGCACTCGCCGACCGCATCGACATTCGGCACGGCCAGGTTCAGCAGACCAATTTCGATGCGTATCCCGTGATGCGTATGAGCGACATGCCCGACATCGACATACGCATCGTGCAGGGCGATCCGGCGAAGCCTGGCGGCGTAGGCGAGTTGTCGAGCCCGTCGGTTGCGCCGGCCGTTGCCAATGCCGTGTTCACGCTGACCGGCAAGCGCCTGCGCGAGACGCCGTTCGATTTGCGACGGCTCGCGTGAAGAAGTAACCGCTCAGGCGGCCAGCACTTCGTTGGCCGCCTCGACATTCGCGACAGCCGCCGCATGCTCGCGGATCAGGCGATAAACCGTCTCGCCCGGCACGGTTTCCGATTCGAGCAATTCATCGGCGATCGCGCGCAACACCGGCTCGTTGGCTTGCAGCAGCGCGAAGCATTCGTCGCTCAGATCGTGCAGCAACGCGTTCGCATGACCGATCGAATTCTTGAGCTGCAAGCCCGCATACTGCTGCGGCAACGCCGCGAGGCTGAACAGATTGCCTTCCTCGTTGAAGCCGAACTTCGACACCATATCGAGGCTGATGCGTGACGCCTCCTGAAGATCCGATGCCGCGCCGCTCGATGCTTCCTTGAACATGAGCAGTTCCGCGTTGCGCCCGCCGAGCAGCACCTGAATCTCGTTGCGCAATTCGGTTTCGCGATACAGATGCTTGTCCTGCATCTTCGTGATGAGCGCGACGCCCAGAGCGCCGCCGCGCGGCAGGATCGTCACTTCTTCGAGCACGCCGGTGCCGAGCAGCGCCGCAACGAGGCCGTGACCCGCTTCATGCACCGCGATGCGCGTGCGTTCGTCATCCGATAGCGCGCGTTCCGCGCCGTTCACATCGCCGATGCGTGCGATCTTGATCGCTTCGAGGAAATGCGCCGCCGATACTTCACGTTCGCCCGCCTTGCGCGCGACGAGTCCTGCCTGATTGACGATCATCGACAGCGTGGCGGGCGAGAGGCCCGTCGTCAGACGTGCGAGCTGATCGAAGTCGATGTCGTCGCGCTTCGTCTTCAAGCTGTCCGCGTAGAAACGCAGGATGTCCGCGCGATCTTCGACGCCCGGCAAACGCACTTGCACCGTGCGATCGAAACGGCCGGGACGACGCAGCGCTTCATCGAGATTGTCGGGATGATTCGTCGCCGCGACGATGATGACGCCTTCGTTCGATGCGAAGCCGTCCATCTCCGCGAGCAGTTGATTGATGATGCGATTGCTTTCCGCTTCGACCGGGCCGCCGCCGGTATCGGTGCGCTTGCCGAGGCCATCGGCTTCGTCGATGAAGATGACGGTCGGCGCATTCTTGCGCGCGAGCTCGAACAGATGCTTCACCTTCTGAATGCCGACGCCGTAGTACTTCGCGCTGAAATAACTGCCCGTGATCGCGATGAAGTTCGCGCCGCATTCGCCCGCGAGCGCCTGCGCGAGCCGCGTCTTGCCGACGCCCGGTCCGCCCGTCATCAGGATGCCGCACGGCGCGCGCACGCCCATGCCGGTGAATTGCGCGGGCTCGGTGAGCCACGCGCGCACGTCGTTGAGCGCGGCTTTCGCTTCGCCCGCGCCGATGACGTCATCGAAACGCAGCGTCGGCGATTCGCCGAGCAATTGCGCGCCGCCGCGCATTTCGCGGCGCATGAACCAGAGAAGGCCGCCGATCATCAGGAGCGGCAGCAAGAGACTCAGCGCGTCGCGCGAACGGTCGAACATCTCGCTCCAGCGCGCAATGCCCGTGCGCACGTTGGCGTCGGGCAGCCATACGAGTTGATACGGCGAGGCCGCGTCGGGCTTCATATCGCCGAGCAGCAATGCGTTGGAGAACGCGCCGTTATGATCGGCCACGTAATACTTCTCGCCCTTCGTCGTGGAGACGAGAATCGCGTCGGGACTCACACCGATCGTCGCGACATTCTTCGCGCGAATATCGGTCAGCATTTCCGATGCGTCTTTCTCGCGATGCGTCCACGGCGATGCGTCATGGCGCATCTGATTGGCGACGCCCGTCAGCGCCGCCGTCTGCGATTGCGCGGCCCGCACTTCATGGCGCCAATGCAGAAAGCCCGCGCCCGTCACGAGCGCGGCCGCGATCACACCATAAGCGATATATCGGCCAACGCGTGACCGCAGCGAATTCCTTGCCGGTTTCATCAATTCTGTCCAATGGGCCCGAACGCGCGGCGCCCTAAAGCAATCGTCGGAGGAATGGCATCCGAACGTGTGTCTCTTATCGTGCTTCGGTGGTGGGATGCCCGCGCGCATGTCTTGATGCTCAAGATGGCGAAGCGATCGACCTTGAACCGCAGATCGTCAACCATGCGAGCATGGCCCTGTTTACAGGGATTGCTTCGCTGGAATGGTGCCCGTAATGCATGACCATTCGATAACGCGAAGCAGCGCGCGAACGAGCGTTCGACACGCCGTTTGAATTACACGTCCCCTTTTTTTGATTAACGGCAGGTAACGGGTCTTCTTGACGGCAATGTAAAAAACGCGTGATCCGCGCTCCCAGCGCGATGCGGGTTTGATGGCGTATGCAGGACGAGGCCAAGGATAGCACGGCAGAAAACGATGCTCCATCCGGTAAGGAATACTGCTTGCTTACGCTAGAGAACTCCGCGCACATGGGGCGCGCGGCGTACTCGGACGAGAGGGAGATAACATCATGTTGTATTACGCGTTGGTCTTTTTCATCATCGCGATCATCGCTGCCGCGCTCGGATTCGGCGGTATCGCGGCGGGCGCGGCGGGCATCGCGAAGATCCTGTTCTTCATATTCCTCGTGATTTTCCTCGTGACGCTGGTAATGGGCCTCATGCGACGTTGACGGCTCTCAAGCAAAAGGCGTCGTGCCGAGGCTGGTCGGCACGACGCATTTTTTTTGTTCCTCGTTTAACGTAGCCGCCTGGACGAAAGATCGGTATCGTCGCAAATGACAACTTCTGGGTCATTTGCGCCATGCACATCGCGATACTCGCTCTCGATGGTCTCTTCGATACCGGCCTCGCCGTGACGCTCGACACGCTCAGAGCCGCGAACGGGTTGGCCGCGCGCACGATGGGCGGATCCCCGCGCTTCGATGTATCCACTGTTGGCGTGCGCAAGCGCGTGCGTTCGGGTCACGGCTTCGCGATTCCGGTGGAACCCGTCACGCCCGATTTGAAGCCGGACTGGGTCATCGTTCCGGCGCTCGCCGCGACGACGCCGGAACTGCTGCTGCCCGCACTGGAACGCGCCGACGTCAAGGACGCCGTGCGGCAATTGCAGAAGTGGCGCGCGCAAGGCGTATCGATCGGGGCGTCCTGCATCGGGACGTTTCTGCTCGCGGAAGCAGGATTGCTCGATCATCGGCAGGCGACATCGACGTGGTCGCTCGCGCCGCTTTTCAGGCAACGCTATCCGCATGTTCTGCTCGACGAATCGCGGATGCTCGTGCCGACCGATATCGGCGTGACGGCCGGCGCCGCGATGGGGCATCTCGATCTCGCGCTGTGGCTCGTGCGCAAGTCGAGCCCCGAGCTGGCCGCGCTCGTGTCGCGCTTTCTGCTCGCCGATATCCGCACGTCGCAGGCGCCGTACATCATCCCGAATCATCTCGCGCAGGCAGATCCGCTGATCCAGCGTTTCGAGCGCTGGGCGCGCGACCATCTGAAGGAAGGATTTTCGCTGCAGCACGCGGCGAACGCGCTGGCGACGAGCACGCGCTCGCTTCAGCGCCGATGCCAGGAAGTGCTCGGCAAATCGCCGCTGGCGTACTTTCAGGACTTGCGCGTCGAACGCGCGCAATCGCTTCTGCACGGCAGCGGACTCGATCTCGAAGCGATCGCCGCCGAAGTCGGCTACGAAGACGGCGCGACTTTGCGAACGCTTTTACGTCAGCGCTTGGGACGCGGCGTGCGCGATCTGCGCGCCGGCCTGCGCTGACGATGCCTACAACGAACGCTCGATAGCCTTGCCGAGCAGATCGAGCCCGAGGTCGATCTCTTCCTCGCTCACGGTCAGCGGCGGCGCGATGCGGAACACGCCCCCCATGCCCGGCAATTGCACGATGTTCATGCTCAGGCCGAGATTCATGCATTCGCGCGTGATCTTCGCGCCGAGACCATCGGCGGGTTCCTTCGTGCGGCGATCCTTGACGATCTCCACGCCGAGCAGCAAGCCGCGGCCGCGCACGTCGCCGATGCAGTCGAAGCGCTCCATCAGATCGAGCAGGCCGCGTTGCAGGCGCGCGCTCATCACGTTCGCGCGCGCGACGAGGCCATCGCGTTCGACCACATCCAGCACGCGCAGGCCGACGGCGGCGGGCAGCGGATCGGATACGTGCGTCGTGTAGAACAGATAGCCGAGCGCATGCGCCTTCTCTTCGATTTCCGCCGATGTGACGACGGCCGCGAGCGGCAAGCCGGCGCCGAGCGTCTTCGATAGCGTGAGGATGTCGGGCGTGACGCCGTCGCGCTGGCACGCGAACATGGTGCCCGTCCGGCCGATGCCGGTTTGCGCTTCGTCGAGAATCAGCAGCATGCCGCGCTCTTCGCACTTGCGCTTTAGCGCCGCCATGTAGCCTTCCGGCAATTCGATGATGCCGCCAGAGCTCAGAATCGGTTCCGCGATGAACGCGGCGAGATTGCCGCTCGACTGCCGGTCGATGAGATCGAATGCGTAGTCGAGTTCCGCGAGCCAGTCGTATCGGCCGTTGTGCTCGAAGCGCGCGCGATATGGGAACGGCGCGGGAATCGCGAATGACCCGACCGCCGCGGGACCGACGCCCTTGCGCCCCGCGCTGTACGTTGCGGACGCCGCGTGACCCGTCATGCCGTGCCACGACTGCGCAAAGCCGACGACTTCGTATTTTCCGGTGACGAGCTTCGCCATGCGGATCGCGGCCTCGTTCGATTCGGCGCCGGTGCTCAGCAAGAGCGCGCGATCGAGACCGGCGGGCGTGATATCGGCGAGACGCGTCGCGAGATCGACGACGGGACGCGACAGCATCCCGCTGAAGAGATGATCCAGCTTGCCCGCATATTCGCCGATCACCGACACGATCTCGGGATGGCTGTGGCCAAGCACGGCGCTCATTTGTCCGGAGGTGAAATCGAGAATCGCGCGGCCATCGGCATCGTAGACGAAGCTGCCTTGCGCGCGCTCGATGATCATCGGCTCGAACGTGCCGCCGTAGCGGATGAGGTGCTGTCTGGCGTTGCGCCAGAAAGTTGCGTCGTTGTTCAGGGACACCGTGCTTCTCCTGGCGGGATAGGAAGGAATCTGCAGTGTAGACAACGCTCAGGTTTTATAGAATCGAATAGTTCTAATGCGAGATAGAAGAGGCGCTAATACCTTGAGCCTGTCACTGGAAATCGAGTTGTTGCGCTCGTTTGCCGTCATCGCGGAAGTGCGAGCGCTGAGTCGCGCGGCCGAGCGCATCGGACGGACGCAATCGGCGCTGAGCCAGCAGATGAAGCGGCTCGAGGATATCGTCGATCAGCCGCTTTTTCAGCGCACCGGACGCGGCGTCGTGCTGACGAATCCCGGCGAACGCCTGCTGGTTCACGCACAGCGCATCCTGCGTCTGCACGACGAGGCGATGGCCGATCTGTGCGGAAAAGGCTTGTCGGGCAGCATCCGCTTCGGCTGTCCGGACGATTACGCCGCCGTGTTCCTGCCGAGCCTGCTGCGGCAATTTTCGAGTCAGCATCCGCACGCGCTGGTGGAAGTCGTGTGCGGGCCGACGCCCCGGCTCGCCGAGCAACTGAAAAAGCGCGCGCTCGATCTCGCGATGCTCTCGCTTCCCGAAGACAAACCCGGCGGCGAGGTCATCCGGCGCCAGCAACTGGTCTGGATCGGCTGTCCGGGGATGGATTCCGCGCATTACGATCCGTTGCCGCTCGCGCTCTCCGATCCGGACACGCTCGATCACATCGCCGCATGCGAAGCCTTGCAGCGCGCGGGCAGGGCGTATCGCATCGCGTACGCGAGCAGCAGTCTCGCGGGGCTCACGGCGCTGGTGCGCTCGGGGCAGGCGTTCGCGGTCATCACGCAGACCGCCGTGCCCGCCGATCTGTGCGTGCTGAATGCGGATGCCGGGCTGCCGGCCTTGCCGGGCGTCGGCATATCGCTGAAGTTCGCGCGCGACCGTCCTTCGATGTTGACATCGGCGTTCGCGGAACACATCCGTCTCACGCTGCCGTTGTTGTGATGCAAGACCGATTGCGCGAATTGGGCCGCAAAACGGCCGCTTTCCGGCACATCGCGCATCGGGGACGCGGGCTAAGATACTTTCCATCTCCTCTAGCTCTTTCTTCTCAGGAATGAGCGACTTTTGCGTCGTGCGGATAGCCTCTGCACGACGTTTTTCTTTGTGCGCGCCGGGCTACACTAGCCGCTCGTTTTCCGCACCCCGAACGCCATGCCGACTCGCAAACCCGCCACCGCCGATGCGTTGCAAGATCCGGCATTGTTGCGGCGTCTGTTGCGCGCCAAAGATCGCATGGACGCGTGTTCGCACGAGGACTGGCCGGTCAGCCGTCTGGCCGAAGTCAGCGGGGTCTCCGAAGCGCATTTCGCGCGATCGTTCAAGCGCGCGTTCGGCGTTCCGCCGCATCGCTATCTGCTGACGCGGCGCATCGAGCAGGCCGTCACGCTGTTGCGCGACACCGAGCTCGCCATCACGGATATTGCCTTCGTCACCGGCTGGGAAAGTCTCGGAACGTTCGGCCGCATCTTTCGCGATATCACCGGCCACAGTCCGAGCGCGATGCGCGTGCAAGCGCGCGCCGGCGTCGAGGCGCTCGATCGCGTGCCCGCGTGCGTGCTGAAGGCAGCGCAACGACCCGATCTCACGATCGCAGTTTTGGAGAAGCGGCGGCGCGGTGCGAAAGGTACAGTGCGGCCATCTTCAACGAAGGAGGTCACATGAATCAGGGCATCGGCGTGGTGGGCATCTATGTCGACGATCAGGACGAAGCGCTTGCGTTTTACGTCGACAAGCTCGGTTTTCGCGTTCATACCGACGTGCGCAACGGCACGTATCGATGGCTCACGGTGCAGCATCCGGATCAGCCGTCGTTTCAGCTCGGCCTGTTCGCGCCGGGCGCGCCGATCCACGACGATGCGACCGCGCAAACGCTGCGCGCGATGGTCGCAAAGGGCGCGATGCCGCCGCTCGTGCTGTCCGTCGCGGACTGCCGCGCGACTTACGAGCGGCTGAAGGCGAGCGGCGTGGAGTTCACGCAGGAACCGGTCGATCGCTACGGCAGCGTCGATGCCGGTTTTCGCGATCCCGCGGGCAATGGCTGGAAGATGATTCAAGCGCCATCGGGACGGTAAATGTCCTGATTAGCCGGGAGGATGAAGTCTGTTCGTAGAGTGCTTAGAACATGACCGAAACCTCATATCAACCGCCCCGAGACATGTCGACGCTCGTGCTGGCGTGGATCCGGCGCGCGCGCGAATCGCAGATTCGTCATTACACGATGGCCGACCGGCTGACGCGCTGCGGCAGACGGCTCGGGCTTGCGGTCATCGGCATCACGGCGGCGACGGGCACGTCCGCGTTTTTATCGCTCGTAGCGACGGCGGTGTCGCCGGATGTGCACATCCTGATCGGGATGACGAGTCTGAGCGCCGCCGTGCTCGCCTCGTTGCAGACGTTTTTGCGCTATAGCGAGCGTGCGGAATTGCATCGCCGTGCGGGTGCGCAGTACGGCGCCGTGCGGCGGCGTCTCGAAGCGATTCATGCGGCAGATGTTTCTCTGCGTGATGCGTGTGTCGTCGATGCGGTGCGCGATGAACTCGACCAGATCGCACAGACGGCGCCGCATTTGCCACGCGCATGATTAATCATTATTAAAGTTCCGAGTGCTGATTAGTAATTTGTTAGACGTAGCGAAGCGAAACCCGCCATTCGACTGACAAATGACCCTGTTCAAAAGGGGTTGTTTGTGCTTCCGAAACAATGCCCGGTGTGCTACGGTAATTCGTATGTATTACTTGCGACCGGACGATCGCTGATTGTCGATCGGCCTTCCGAAATGATTCGGATGGAGTGTGACAATGGAACAGCGAGGCGATGGCTCGCTTTATTTCGTCATCTGCCCCCGATGTGAAACCCTTTCATCAGTAGAAGAAAGCGTGTGCCCGTTTTGCGGCGCCGACCGCCACGGGGCCGTGCTGACGAGGGGCGCGGAGACAGCTCTGCGGGCAGTCGAGGCGGCGCGAGGCGTGACGCGCCAGTTTGCGCCACAGGGCGAAGTGGCCCGCGTGCGATGGCCGGCGCGTTCGAGAACATACGAAGCGCGTTTACCCGCGCCTGCGCGTGCCTCCATCGCCAATGGCGCTGCCGTGCTTGCGACGGGGCGTCCATCGCATTCGATACTCGCAACGGTCGTCATGGCCGCCGTCGTGCTCGGTGCGTGTTTTCTCGCGCGTGCTTACTTCGAGCAGCACGGATCGACACCGCGCGCGGGAACGCTGCCTGTGGCCGTCGCAGGCACGGTCCGTCCGATCGAGACGAAGGCCGCACCGATCGCCGCCATCAATATCGATTCGGCGGACAGAATCGTGGACGGCCCGCTGCGCTCCGCCGCGCGTCCGTCAGCGGAAGCTGCGTCGCCACTGATTCCTGTCACGGCATCGAGCAAGGACAGCACGCGGCAGAGCGTGATTCCCGAACGCTCGATCGCAAAAAAACCGTCGACGCACGGCGCGAAGCAATCGGTCAAGACATCGAAAGCGAAACCCGTATCGAAGTCGGCTTCTGCATGTTCGCGCAAGTCCGAGCGCGCGTGCGCTGAAGCAGCGAAAGGCCGCGTATCCAGGACCGAGCCGAAGCAGCGTCAGACGCGCGCGGCGCCGCCTGCTGCGCCCGTCGCTCGAGCGAAAACCGACACGAAGGAATTTCAGAAGGTCGCGGCCATCGCTCCGGCGGTGAAGCCCGCGATGACCGCCGATGATAGCTGGCGTCCGAGCAAGAAAAAGAACTGAAAACCCGCGCGGATCGGAAAGGAAAGGGAAGCGCTTCGCGCGGGACGCGAAGCGCGCTGACGGTCTTATTCGACGGCTTCCCAGTGTTCGTCGACGGTCTTGTCGGTCACGCGTACCTTCGCAACCATGGGCGCATAGCCGCGCAGCTTGATTTCATCGACGGCGAGCCGCTCCGAACGATAACTCTGCTGCGTCATTCTCGTACCGTCAGGGAATTCGAGCGCGTAACCGTCGATCGGTCCCCACTGGCCCTTCGGCATCGGTTCGACATAGACATTCTGCATCGCGTTTCTCCAGCTTGATTGGAAAGCACCGGGCGGTTCGCATTGGCGAACGTGCGCCTCTTGTATAAGAGGTTAGCGAAGAAAGGGACGCGGCCGGCGACGATGCGCGACGTCGCGAAGCAAATAATTATCGAAGTAAATCAATGCTCTAGTTGCGGGTTCCCATGATGAGAAAGCCCATTCTCCGATATGCAACTCGCGGCATGCTGCCATGCAGCGCGCGTTTTCGTGAAACGGACCTTCATTGCATATCGTGGAAGTCAGTGATGCACGGCGCTGCGGCGATCGGCATCGAGATAGTTGTTGATCGTCGGCGCGACGTCCGCCGCGACGGATGCGAAGCGAAAGCCGTTGCGTCCCTTGCGCTTCGCTTCGTACATCGCGCGATCCGCGTCGCCGAGCATCGCTTCGGCGGACGTGTCGAAGCCGCCCGCGCACATCGCGATGCCGACGCTCGTGCCGAGATGCGCTTCGACGCGGCCGAGTTCGAACGGCCGTCCGATCGCGCGGCAAATGTCCTGCGCGATGCGGCTGCATGCACTCGATGACGAAATCCCGCGCGCCAGCAGCACGAATTCATCGCCGGCGAGGCGGCAGACGAGATCGCCCGCGCGCGTCGTCTTTTTCAGGCGCGCGGCCACCTGTATCAACAGCGCGTCGCCGACGTCGTGACCGTGCTGATCGTTGATGCTCTTGAAGCCGTCGAGGTCCATGAAGAAGATCGCGAAAGGCACGGCGTCATCGCGGGCGGCATCGACGGAAAGCGCGAGTTGCTCGGCGAGCGCGCGCCGGTTCGGCAGGCCCGTGAGCGCGTCGAGCATGACTTCGGAGCGCATCTGATTTTCGCGCCGCTTGGTCTCGGTGATGTCCTGCGACATGATGTAGAAACCGGCAATTTCCTCGCGCTGAAACTCGGGAATATACGTCGCGTTCCAGACGCGGCTCGGCGCGCCTTCATAGACGATGTCCTCGTGCGTCACGCGTTCGCCGGCGAGCACGCGGCGAAAGTAAGGCAGACAGCGCTCGAAGGTCGACGCGCCGATCGTGTCGCGCACAGTCTTGCCACGCAACGCCGAAGGCTCGACGCCGAACACCTCGCGATACACCTGATTGTTGAAGCGATAGCGCAGGTCAGCATCGACGTGTGCGATGAGAACGGGCAGATTGTCCGTGATCGTCTGCAGCGCGGCGCGATTGCTGGTGAGCTCGCGCGTGCGTTCGAGCACGCGGCGCTCCAGTTCCTGCCGATAATCGCGCAACACCTGTTCGCTGTATTTGCGGCTCGAGATGTCGTGCGCGACGCTCACGAAATGCAGCGGCTCGCCGCGTTCGTCGCGAATCAGCGCGACGGAAAGCTCGACCCAAACCGGCTCGCCGTTACGGCGGCGATATCGTTTTTCCAGCGTATACGTCTTGCTCGTGCCGTCGAGCAGTTCCGCGACGAGTTGCAGATCGGCCGACAGATCCGCTTCGTCGGTGATCTGCTGAAAGGTCATCGTGACGAGTTCATCGGCGCTATAACCGGTGATTTCGCACAGCTTCGGATTCACTTCGACGAAGCGGCCCTCCAGATCGACGATAGCCTTGCCCGTCGGCGTCTGTTCGAAGATCGTATGAAAGCGCGTCTCGGACAGGCGCAGCTTGCGGCGGTCGGCTTCCTGAATCTCACGCGTTTCGCGCGCGGCTTCGCGCTGCACGATCTCGCGCTCGACGGTCGCCGCGAGATCGCACAGCGCGGCCTGCGTGCTTGCCGTGAGTTTGCGCGGCTTCGTGTCGATCGCGCAAAGCGTGCCGAGCACGAGACCTCTGGACGAGCGCAACGGCACGCCCGCATAGAAGCGGATGTGTGGCGCGCCCCTGACGAGCGGATTGCCGGCGAAGCGCGCATCCGCGTGAGCGTCCTCGACGAGCAGCAGACGTTCGGAGTGAAGCGCGTGCGCGCAGAACGACACGTCGCGCGCGGTTTCGCATACATCGAGTCCGACACGCGACTTGAACCATTGCCGATGTTCATCGACGAGCGATACCAGCGCGATCGGCACCTGCAACAGCTCGGCGACGACGCGCGTTACGCGGTCGAACACTTCTTCCTGTGGCGTGTCGAGCAGGTCGAGACTGCGCAGCAACTGGAGCCGCTTCGCTTCGTCGGCGGGCAGAGGCGCCGTGTGCCATTCGTGTACGGGTTGCAAGGTTCTTCTCGATTCGGTATTCGCCATCGGGCCCAATGCCACGATGAGCAATTTATCGAACCTTCCGCAATCCCGATTCGCCGATCAAAGGCCGGCTTTTCCCTCAGTTCGCGAGATGTGCCTTACGGACGAAATGACGCAGAGCGGTCAGAGCCCCAGGCAAACCGCCCCGACCGCGACCACCACGCAGGCGAGCCAGCGCCTCGCGCTGACGGCTTCCTGAAGGAACACGCGCCCGATGAGCGCCGCGAACACGACGCTCGTTTCGCGCAACGCGGAGACCGTGCCCATCGCGCCGGATTGCATCGCCCAGATCACGATGCCGTAAGCCGCGATCGACACGAGGCCGCCCGCGAGCGACGAACCCACGGCCATCGGCGCTCGCTTCACGGGCGTCCATAGCGCCGCGGGCCCGCGTTTCGCGACGAAAATCATCGGCATGAACCAATAGAACATGAACATCCACGCGGTGTAGGTGAGCGCTTCGCCATCGGACAGACGCACGCCGATGCCGTCGATCACCGTGTAGATCGCGATGGTCACGCCCGTCGTCAACGCGGCGAGCACCCCCGCGCGCGATACGCGGCCGCCCTGCAATGCAAGCGCGATGATGCCGCCCGAGATCAGCACGATCCCGAGCGCATGCAGCGGGCCGATCGCCTCGTGCGCGAAGATGGCCGCGCCGAGCGTGACGAGCATCGGCGACGATCCGCGCGCGATCGGATAAGCCTGCGCGAGATCGCCGCGCCGATACGAGCGCACGAGGCTCACGTTGTAGACGATATGCACGAGCCCCGACGCGACGATGTAGGGCCACGCGGCTTTCGCGGGCATCGGCAGATAGAAGACGACGATCGCGGACACGGCGCCGATCGCGATGCTCATCCACGTCATCGAGAGGAACCGGTCGCGGTTGCCATGGAGCATCGCGTTCCAGCTTGCGTGGAGCACGGCTGCCAAGAGAACGACACCGCCGGTGTAGGTGAACATGCTTTCTTATGTCGGTTATATGACGGATAGTTACTAGAATAACTATCTTGTGAGCCGCTCACAAACCATATAAATTGCATCGTCGCGTTAGAAAAGCTCTTGCGAATGAGACCGGCATTGCCTTCACTCAATGCGTTGCGCGCTTTCGAAGCCGCTGGGCGACTCGGTAGCTTCAAGGAAGCCGCCGCCGAGCTGCATGTCACGCACGGGGCGATCAGCCAGCAAGTGCGTTTGCTCGAAGCGTGGCTCGGCGCGCCCCTGTTCGAGCGTCATAACCGGCGTGTGGTGTTGACCCCGGCGGCGCGCGTCTATCTCGCGCAAATCGGTCCGCTCTTCGATCGGCTCTCGCAGGCCACGGCGCGCTATGGCGTGTCCGAGGCCCTGTCGCGCACGCTCACCGTGAATGCGCCCGCTACCTTCACGTTGCGCTGGCTCGTGCCGAGGCTCGAACAATTTCGCGCGCGTCATCCCGATGTGGAAGTCAGGATAGAGACATCGAACGAACCGGTAGAAAGCCTGAAGGACACATACGACATCGTGATTCGCGGCGGCCCCGACACGTTTTACGGTTACGTGATGCGGCGCTTTCTCGAAGAGGAACGTCTGCCGGTGTGCAGCCCCACGCTGTCCAAACGTCTTCCTTTGCAGACGCCTGAAGACTTGCGGCGGCACACGCTGCTGCACACGTCGAGCTTGCCGCGCGTCTGGCCGGATTGGCTCGCGCAGGCGGGCATCGCGGCGCTCACGCCAGCGGCGGTGCTCACCTTCGATCACTTCTATCTGACCTTGCAGGCCGCTGTCGATGGCATGGGCATCGCGATGGGCCCGACCGCGCTCGTCGCCGACGATCTCGCGTCAGGCCGTCTCGTTGCGCCATTCGACGGGCCGCGTTTGCCGTCGCGAAGCTATTGCACGTATGTCGCCGATGAGAAAGCGGGGCACGATCTGATCGTGCTGTTTCGCGCATGGCTCGAACAAGAAGGACAAGCGTTCGCGACCGAGCACGACGTGTGAGCCTGCGCCGCGCTGCATTCGTGCGAACTATGCAGAAATTTAACTATCTGGTTAGAATGCACGGGTTTACGCTAATGCCCCGGCCGGTCTGACTGATCGCGCGGGACATGCGATCCAGCCGCGCACATCGGCGCACGCGTGCATGCGTCGCCGCTTCTCGCGTGTCGCGGTATCGACTTCACGGCACGCTTTCATCGCGCGGTGCGATACGGCCGCGGCATTCCTGTCGTCGCCGAAGCGGATCGCATGGCAGATTCCTGGAGAAGATTTCGATGTCTACGAGTAAAGCCCGTCTTTCAGCCGCGCTGAGAGCAGGGTGTGTTGTGCTGGGCCTCGCGCTGCTGGCCACTGGTCTGATTTTCGTCGTCGGCGGCGCAAAGCTCGCGCTTCTGCACGGCAGCGCGTATTTCGTGATCGCGGGAGCGGTTATCGTCGTATCCGCGGTGCAGTTCCTGCGGGCGAAGTCGTCGGCTGTGCTCGCCTTCGGCGCGGTATTTATCGGCACGCTCGTGTGGGCGCCCATCGACGGCGGTTTCGATTTCTGGCCGCTCGTGTCGCGGCTGATGCTGCCGGCCGGCTTCATGATGCTCGCGCTGCTTACATGGCCATCGTTGCGCACGCATGAGACGGGCAAGCCCGCGCCGAAGCGCGCGTATGCGTTCGCTGGCGTCATCGCGCTTTGCATGCTCGTTACCTTCGTGCAGATGTTCGAGCCGCATCCGACCGTCGCATCCGATGGCAATGAAACGCCGCTCGTGCCCGTCGCGAAGGAGCACGCGCAGAAGGACTGGAGCAACTACGGCAACACGGCCGGCGGCAGCCGCTTCGTGGCGCTCGATCAGATCACGCGCGATAACGTGAAGGATCTGCGTGTCGCGTGGACCTTCCATACGGGCGATGTCCCCGAAAGCCCGACCGGCAACGGCGCGGAAGATCAGGAGACGCCACTGCAGATCGGCGACCGCCTCTACCTGTGCACGCCGCACAACAACGTGATCGCCGTCGATGCCGACAGCGGCAAGCAGATCTGGAAGCGCGAGATCAACGCGCGGGCGCAGGTCTGGAACCGCTGTCGCGGCCTTGCGTATTTCGATGCGACGAAACCTGTGGCGCAACCGACGATAAACGGTTCGACGCCTGTGACCCCCGTTTCCATCGCGGCGGGCGCAAGCTGCCAGCGCCGCTTGCTGATGAACACGATCGATGCGCGTCTCGTCGCCATCGATGCCGACACCGGCGCGCTGTGCGAAGGCTTCGGCGAACACGGCTTCGTGAACCTGAAAGCGGGTCTCGGCGCGGCCGACGATCCGAAGTATCAGCTCACGTCGGCGCCGACGCTCGCGGGCACGACCGTCGTCGTGGGCGGACGCGTGGCCGACAACGTGCAGACCGACATGCCGGGCGGCGTATTGCGCGGCTTCGACGTCATTACCGGCGAGATGCGCTGGGCGTTCGATCCGGGCCGCGACGACCCCAACGCGCGCCTGCAACCGGGTCAGACTTACGCGCGCAGCACGCCGAATTCGTGGGCGCCGATGTCCTACGACGCCGCGATGAACACTGTCTTCATCCCGATGGGCAGCTCGTCGGTGGACTTGTGGGGCGGCAATCGCACGCCGCTGGATCACAAGTACGCGACGTCGATCCTCGCGCTCGATGCGACCACCGGCAAGGAAAAGTGGGTGTACCAGACGGTCCACAACGATCTGTGGGACTTCGACGTTCCGATGCAGCCGAGCCTCGTCGACTTTCCCGAGAAGGATGGATCGACGAAGCCCGCGGTCGTGTTCGGCACGAAATCCGGTCAGATCTTCGTGCTCGACCGCATGACGGGCAAGCCGCTTACGCGCGTCGAAGAACGCAAGGTGAAGACGGGCACGATCGCGCAGGAACAGTACTCTTCGACGCAGCCGTTCTCGGCCGGCATGCCGACGATCGGCGCGGACACGCTGAAGGAATCCGACATGTGGGGCGCGACGCCGTTCGATCAGTTGATGTGCCGCATCAGCTTCAAGTCGATGCGCTATGACGGCCTCTTCACCGCCCCCGACACCGATGTCTCGCTGAGCTTCCCGGGATCGCTCGGCGGCATGAACTGGGGCAGCCTGTCGACGGATCCGAATCATCACGTCGTCTTCGTGAACGACATGCGCCTCGGTCTCTGGGTGCAGATGATTCCGCAAAAGACCGACAGCGCGCCCGCGAGCAACGGCGGCGAAGCCGTCAACACGGGCATGGGCGCGGTGCCGCTGAAGGGCACGCCGTATGCCGTGAATAAGAACCGCTTCATGTCGCCGCTCGGCATTCCGTGCCAGAAGCCGCCGTTCGGCACGCTCTCCGCGGTCGATCTGAAGACGCAAAAGATCGTGTGGCAAGTGCCCGTCGGCACCGTGCAGGATACGGGTCCGTTCGGCATCAAGATGCGCGTGAAGATGCCCATCGGCATGCCGACGCTCGGCGGCACGCTCGCGACGCAAGGCGGCCTCGTGTTCATCGCGGGCACGCAGGACTATTATCTGCGTGCGTTCGACAGCGCCACCGGCAAGGAAGTGTGGAAGGCGCGCTTGCCGGTCGGAAGCCAGGGCGGTCCGATGAGCTATGTGTCGCCGAAGACGGGCAAGCAATACGTGCTGATTTCGGCGGGCGGCGCGCGGCAATCGCCGGATCGTGGCGATTACGTCATCGCGTATGCATTGAACCACTGATCGTACGAACCGAAGATTTCATGCGTCTGACCAACACTTTCATGTGCCTGCTGGCTGTATCGATGCTGTGCGGCATCGGTGCAACGTCCGCGCATGCGCAGAGCGCCGTGACCTTGTACGGCAGCATCGATACGAGCATCGAAGTGACGAACCCGGGCTCGTCGTGGACGCCGCGCATGGATTCGGGCGCGTATCGCGGCTCGCGCTTCGGCTTGCGCGGCTACGAGCAATTGAGCGGCGATACGCGTCTGCTCTTCGATCTGGAAAGCGGCTTCAGTTCCGCCGACGGCACCTTCGCGACGGCCAACACGATCTTCAATCGACAGGCGTGGATCGGGCTCGGCGCGCCGTGGGGCGAGTTGCGCTTCGGCCGGCAGTATTCGCCGATCTACATTCCGTTCAAGGGCGGACTCGATGCATTCGGTGCGGGCACGATCGCGTCGGGGCTCAACAATCTGTCGAAGATCACGCCTTACACGAATAACGGCATCACGTATCTGTCGCCCGATTTTCACGGCTTCACGACGACGCTCATGGTCGCATTGCGCGATAGCGGCAACGGCAACGGGCTATCGGGGAACTACGAGACGTTCGCGTATCACAGCGGGCCGTTTCGCATTTCGTACGCGCATCAGGACACGCAAGGCGACACCGGCTTGCGTGCGAATCTCGGCGGCGTGTCGTATCGCTTCGGCAAGACGACGGCCTTCCTCTCGTACTTCAACGGCGATGGCGGGTCGCCGCGCTATCACAACGACGGTCTTTCGGTCTCGATGCGCTACGCGGTGACGCCGCGCCTGCGCGCATCGCTCGGCTATGCGTATGCACGCGATCGCTCGGGCAGCGATAACGACGCTGACCAGTTCAGCGTTGCGTGCGAATACGATCTCTCGCCGAAGGTGCTGCTTTACGCGAGCGGCGCGATGCTGCGCAATCATGGCGACGCGACCTTCACGCTGCGCGGCGTGAACGTAGTCGGGATTCCGGCGGCTTATCCCGGCGCGCCGGTGCGCGGCGTGCAGGTTGGCATGATCGACCGGTTCTGATTCTCAGCGTCTCTTCTTCGCCTCATCGAGGCACGCCGCGAGCTTCTCGAAGTAATCCAGTGCTTTTCGCGTCGGCACGACGGTCTTGATGCGCAGATCGTCGCTGCTTTCATCGACGGATACGAGGCCTTGCTTTCTGAGGTTCGTCAGCTTGCGATGCACCGTCGCCGGCGCGCCCGCGATAGACAGCGCCATCGTCTCCGTGACCGTCAGCGCATGGCCCGCGTGCCACGACGCCGTGAGCGCTTCGAGCAAGCGTTCTTCGGCAGCATCGAGCTTCGGCACCGAAGGCAATGCCTGCACTGCCTGAGCCAGATTCAGGAAGCGGAAATAGGCATCGAACACGCTCTTTTTGGCCATGAAGAAATCGCTTTTAGGGAACGAACCGATCATAGCATTCGCGATATACGGCAAACCACAATCGACGATCTATTTATCAAGTTGATAAGTAAGTGCTAAGATAGTGCGTCGAGCAAGGGCGCAATACAAGGTCGCAATACAAGGTCGCAATACAAGGTCGCAATACAAGGGAGCAATACGAAGAGCGGACGAGTGAGCGTTTCGCTATTGCCCGAGCGATTTCCCGGGAGGGCAGGGGCGTGGTTCAGGAACGCGATAACAACTACATCACGGCGCATTTCATCGAGCAGGAGATCGAACATCTCGCGAGGATGATCCGCTCGCGCCACTGGCATCGCAGCGCGGCGTGGCCCGTTTCGTACTGGCGCGAGCGCATCGAGGAATTGCAGCATGCGCCCGCCATCGCGCCGCTTCAGCGCATGGAGCTCGAATCGCTTTTGAACGAACTGGAGCGCATCGCGGCCAAACTCGAATCGTCGGCGAATTACGGCGGAAGAGCGCAAGGCCAGACGCGCACGATGCGCGACGCATGAATTCGCGCGGTGCTGCGATAAGATGTGCGTCCTTACCGCCGCTCACTGGCACGCCGCCAATGTCTTCCCTTCAACTTCGCTTATGTTCCGTCGTCGGAACGGCGCTCGTCTTTATCACCTCGCTCTGGGCCAATCAGGAAATCTTTACTCATTCCGAGTTCGTGCGAGGCGTGAACTGGATTTATCTTCCGGCCGGCATTCGGCTGCTCAGCACGCTGTTGTTGGGCGCGGACGGCGCACTCGGGCTGCTTTTCGCAAGCTGGCTCGTCGATTTCTTTTATTTCTTTCCAAATGATCCGGTGAGATCTTTCGTCGGCGGCATCATTGCGACCGTCGCGCCTTATGCCGTGTATCGACTCGCGCGCGAGATCTATGGACTCGACGCGTCGCTATCGAATCTGACGGCGGGCAGATTGATGATGCTCACCGTCGCTTATGCGCTTGCCGGTCCGCTGCTGCATAACATCTGGTTTTATCTTCAGGGCGATACGGAGCATATCGTCGCGCGATTCTTCGCGATGTTCATCGGCGATCTTGCCGGGACCATGATCGTCATCTATACGCTCAAAGCCTTGCTGCATTTCCTTCCCGTTCCGCGCGCGCCGAACCGCTAATCGTGCGCCGCGCGCGCCGCATGCACGTCAGCCGAACCACTTCATCATCAGCGTGGCGAACACGACCATGCCCGCGCCGCCGATGCGCGTCGAAATCTGCGCGAAGGGCATGAGTCCCATGCGATTCGACGACGACAGAATCGCGACATCGCCCGTGCCGCCGAGACCGCTATGGCAAGCGGTGATGATCGCCGCTTCGACTGGATACATCTTCAGCCACGCGCCGACGAAAAATCCCGATACGACCATCGCCGCGACCGTCGACGCGCAGATCACGAAGTACGCGGGCGAGAATGCGCCGACGAGCTTGTCCCACGACACGAAGAGCGTGCCCAGTCCGACGAGGATCGCGAAGGTGAGATTCGTCGACATGAACTTGTAGATCTGATACGCGCCGATCTCCATGCGTTCGGGAATCGCGCGCACGACCTTCAGCACGGCGGCTGCGACGATCATCAGCACGGGTCCGGGGATGCCGGTGACAGGCGCGAGCAGCATGCCGAGAATGAACAGCGTGCAGCCGAGCAGCAGCCCGAAACCCATCAGGCGCAGATCGAGCGCGGCCTCGGCTTTCTGTTCCTTCAGCAGCGCCTGATCGTCGCCGCTCTTCACGAGCATGCCGTCGCCGCTATATGCGCGATGTTTCTCACCGAAGCGCTTGAGCAAGCCGCTCGCGAGAATCGCGACGACGTTGCCGATGAGCGCGGCGGGCACCATCATCGCGATCAGATGACCTTGCGCCGCGCCGGTGATTTCCGCATAACCGATCGACAAGGGCAGAATGCCTTCGCCGATGCCCCCGCCCAGAATCGGCATGACGATATAGAAGAACGTGTGCTTCGGGTCATAGCCGAACATCAGTCCGACTAGCACGCCCGCCGCGATCGCCGTCACCGTGCCGACCAGCAATGGCACGAACATCTTCAGAAAGCCTTGAATCAGGATCTTGCGATTCATGCCGAGAATGCTGCCCGCGACGAGACACGCGATATAGAGGTATTGCAGGTTCGCGGTCTTCATTGTCGTGGTGATGGCCTTGAGCGCGGCATCGTCCATCAGCTTGTAGCCGAGCAGCGCCGAAGGCACGAAGAGACAGAGAATCGCGGGCCCGCCGATATGCCTGAACACCGGAATGCGTTTGCCGATTTCGCCGAGCAACAGGCCCGATAACATCAGCACGGCGAAGCCGCCGATCATGTCGTTCGGCAATTTGCCGGTGATGGCGGCGAGTATCGTGACCAGTGAGAGCGCGACGAACATCGCGACCGGCATGCCGCCGATGGTCATCAACGAGAAGCGCGCGCGCAGTCCGAGCGGCGTCGCGCCCGTGCGCAACGAAGGGCTTTCCATATCGTGTCTCCTGATTGAGAAGTGATGCGGCGATGGACGCTCGTGCGTCTCTTTTTCGCCTTACGCTGCTTGCTTGTTGCGTAGCGCGGGCAAATCGATCTTCATCCACGGACGCAGCGCCTCGTGCTTCGCTTCGAATGCGCGGATCGCGTCGCTGTCGGCGAGCGTCATGCCGATCATGTCCAGTCCTTCGATGAACATGCGCTTCGGTCGCTGCGGAAGATCGAACGCGTAGTGCGTGCCGTCGCTCGTGCTCACGCGTTGATTCGCGACGTCGATGGTCAACTGATTCGTCTTTGCATCGCTCGCGAGCGCGCTCAATGCAGCGACGACGGCTTCATCGAGCGCGATCAGCAGCAAGCGATTGTTCTGCGCGTTGAAGTAGAAGATTTCGCCGAAGCTCGGCGCGATGACGGCATCGATTCCCGCTTGCTGCAAGCCCCATACGGCGTGCTCGCGGCTCGATCCGCAGCCGAAGTTCGCGCCCGCAATGAGAATGCGCGCGCCCGCATAGTCGGGCCTGTTCAGCACGAAGTCTTTGCGTGCGTTGCCCGATGCATCGAAGCGCAAGTCATACAGAACGCCGCGCGCGAGACCGGACTTGTCGATGCCGAACAGAAACTGCTTCGGCATGATCTGGTCGGTGTCGAGATTGTTCAGCGGCAACGGCGCGGCGATGCCGGTCAATGTTGCGTGTTCAGACATGCTCCAGCTCCTTGCGTACGTCGACGATACGGCCCGCGAGCGCGGCGGCGGCAGCCATCGCGGGACTCATCAGATGGGTGCGGGCGCCGCGTCCCTGGCGGCCCTCGAAATTGCGGTTGGTCGTGGACGCGCAGCGCTGGCCGGGTTGCAGGATGTCGTCGTTCATCGCGAGGCACATCGAGCAGCCAGGCTGACGCCATTCGAAGCCCGCCTCGATCAGCGCGCTGGCGATGCCTTCGCGTTCCGCCTGCTCGCGGACCATGCCGGAACCGGGCACGACCATCGCACGCACGGAAGGCGCGACCTTGCGGCCGCGCACGATATCGGCGACGGCGCGCAAGTCTTCGATGCGCGCGTTCGTGCATGAACCGATGAATACGTGATCGATCGCGAGGCCCTCGATCGCCTGATTGGCATCGAGTCCCATGTAGTCCAGCGCCTTCGATGCATTGCGTTGCGCGACCGGTTCATCGGCGAGGCGGGGAATGCGCGCATCGATCGCGATGGCCTGATCCGGGCTCGTGCCCCATGTGACGAACGGCGCGACATCGCGCGCGTCGAAGCGATGCGTGATGTCGAACGATGCGTCGGCGTCGGACGCGAACTGCTTCCATTGCGCGACGAATGCATCGGTTCCGATGCGCTCGGCGACATAGCGAATCGTCGTCTCGTCGGGGGCGATCAACGCACCGCGCGCACCTGCTTCGACGGTCATGTTGCACAAGGTCATGCGCGCCTCGGCGGAGAGCGCATCGATCGCGCTGCCCGCATACTCGACGACGTAACCGCGCGCGCCCTGCGCACCGATCTTCGCGATGATGTAGAGCACGAGATCCTTCGATGTCGTGCCGCGAGGCAGCGCGCCATCCACGACGATGCGCATGTCCTTCGCGACGCGATAGACGAGCGTCTGCGTCGCGAGCACATGTTCCACTTCCGATGTGCCGATGCCGAAGCCCAGCGCACCGAGTGCGCCATACGTCGTGGTGTGACTGTCGCCGCACAGCACGACCATGCCGGGGCGAATCAGGCCGATCTCCGGCGCGACCACATGCTCGATGCCTTGCGCACGGTCGCGCACATCGAACAGATGGATGCCGTGCTCCGCGCAGTTGCGCGTGAAGTTCGCGGCCTGCTGCGCGGCGGCGTCGATCATGATCGTGCGCTTGTCGACCGCGACGGGATGCGTCGGAATCACATGATCGACGACACCCATCTGCTTTTCCGGGCAACGCACCGGCAGGTTTTTTTGCGCGAGTCCCGCGAATGCTTGCGGGCTCGTGTACTCGTTCATGATGTGCAGGTCGGCGTAAAGCGCGACGTGTTCATCGTCGACGTGAAAAACCGTGTGGCTGTCCACGATCTTCCGATAAAGCGTCTGTCCCATGCTGTCTCCGTTCTTGCTTCTCCGATAAGTCGAAGCCAGTGTAATTCGATAACGGAGACCGTAAAATGCAGCTTGTCTTAACCCATTGTTAAGCTAAATTTAAAAATGGACTCGATCGCCGACCTGGAGTTTTTCGCGCGGCTCGTCACGCAAGGCAGCTTGTCGGCGCTCGCGCGCGAGCTCGGCGTGACACCGCCCGCCGTGAGCGCGCGCCTCAGCCAGCTCGAACGGCGTCTCGGCGTGAAGCTGCTGAACCGCACGACGCGGCGGCTCGCGATGACGCAGGAAGGCGAGCTCTATCTCGGCACCGGCTCGCGCCTGCTCGAACAGGTGCAGGAACTGGAACGCATGGTGTCGAGCAGCCGCGATCTGCCGCGCGGCCTGTTGAAAGTGAACGCGACGTTCGGCTTCGGGCGGCGTCATATCGCGCCGGCGCTGTCGGAGTTTCGTCGGCAATATCCGGATGTCGAAGTGCAGCTCGATCTCACCGATCGTCCGATGAATCTCGCCGAATTCGCGTTCGATGTCGGCATTCGCTTCGGTGAATTGCCGGACATGCGCGTGGTCGGCAGAAAGATCGCGGCGAACCGGCGCTTCGTATGCGCAGCGCCGGCGTATCTGCAAGCGCATGGCACGCCGAAGGAGCCGGACGATCTGCGCGGTCATCGCTGCATCGTGCTGCGCGAGAACGACACGGCGTACGGCACCTGGCATTTCACGAAGGGCAAGCGGCACGAAACGGTGAAAGTCCACGGCACGATGAGCAGCAACGATGGCGAAGCGACGCTGCGCTGGGCGCTCGACGGTCACGGCGTGCTGACGCGTTCCGAATGGGACGCGCAGTCGTTTATCGATTCGGGCGCGCTCGAACGCGTGCTCACCGACTGGTCGATGCCGCCCGCCGATATCTATGCGATCTATCCCGAGCGGCTGAATTTGTCGGCGAAAGTGCGCGTATTCATCGAGTTCCTTGAGCGGTATCTGAAGCGGGTGTGATGCTTGCTGAATCGCGGGCATGACATCGCCGACGACGGAGGCAACTCATGACCGCGCAGCACCACGATGACGACAGCGCGACTTACGGCACCTTCAAGGATCTCGTCAACATGACGCCCGCTCAACTCGAAAAGTGGCTCGCGACCGACGAGTCGCGCGAAGTCGGCCAGAAGAACGGCGGCGGCGAATCAGTGGGGCACAAGTCGGGTCGGCATATCATCGACATTCTCGGCAAGAAGAAGGCCGATCTCGGCGAAGACGACTACGCGCACATGCGCAAGGTCGTCGGTTACATCAAGCGGCACCTCGCGCAGCGCCCGCACGAAGTCGAGCATTCGCACTGGCGATACTCGCTGATGAACTGGGGCCACGATCCGCTGAAGTAGGCTGCCGTCATTCGTGCCGCGCATTCGGCAGCATCAGCCGCTATGCTTGTCGAAAACGGAGCGAGACATGAATCAGACGAACTGGTACGCCGAAAGCGATTGCTCACTCGATGAATTCGCGAGCCTGCTCGAGCGCGACGCGCGACCGAAGCTGACATTCGCGTCGCACATTCAGCGCGGCATTCCGTTATATGACTGCGGCGCGCTCGCCCCCGCGCTGGACGATTCATCGACATGCATGGCGTTGCAGGCGGAATGGGCCACGGTCCTGCGCGATGGCGCAGGCGTGTTCGTGCTCAAGCATGCGTATGCGGATGTCGATCCTATCGACGAGGCCGCCGCGATCTTCGAATCGATCATCCGGCAAGAGCGGGAACGCGGTGCGAGTGCCGCCGATCACTTCGCGAAGGCGGGCGCGAACGATCGTATCTGGAATGCGCAGGAAAAGCTCTGTCTGCACGCGCCGCGCGTGTTCGCGCGTTACTTTGCGAACCGGTTCATCGAATGCGCGGCGCTTGCATGGCTCGGCCCCGGTTTTCAGATGACATCGCAAGTCAATGTCGTGCGTCCGGGCGGCGACGCGCAGCAGGCGCATCGCGACTATCACCTCGGTTTCCAGACTGCCGATGAAGTGCGGCGCTATCCGGCGCATGTTCACGCGATCTCGCCGTATCTCACGCTGCAAGGCGCGGTCGCACATCGTGACATGCCTGTGGAAAGCGGTCCGACGAAGCTGCTGCCGTTTTCGCAGCGCTATGCGCAAGGGTATCTCGCGTGGCGGCGCGCGGACTTCCGCGAATACTTCGAAGCGCATCACGTTCAATTGCCGCTCGAAAAGGGCGATGCACTTTTCTTCAGCCCCGCGCTCTTTCATGCCGCGGGCGCGAACCGCACGCGCGACGTGCAGCGCATGGCGAATCTGCTGCAGGTGTCATCGGCATATGGACGCGCGATGGAAACGCTCGATCGCGCGCGCATGTGCGAATCCGTCTATCCGGTACTGCTCGATTTCAAGTCGACGGAAAGCATGAGCGATGCGGAGATCGATGCGGTCATCGCTGCGTGCGCGGAAGGCTACGCGTTCCCGACGAACCTCGATCGCGATCCGCCCATCGGCGGTCTTGCGCCGAAGAGTCAGCAGGCGCTATTGCGTCAGGCGCTCGATGAAGCATGGTCCGTCGATGCGCTCGCGAACGCGCTGAAGGACAACGCGTGGCGGCGCAATACTTGAAGCCTTACTCCTGATAAACCGCCGTCAACACGCTTTGGGCATCGGCGAGCGCATTGTCGAGTTGCACGAGACTCGCATGACGCGCGCCGAGCGGATCGCGATTCGCGATCGCGGTGAGTATCGCCTTGTGGCGCGGCAAGGACAGCGCGTGCGTATCCGGATGACGGCTCGTCAGCTTGATCGACTCCGACAGCGCGAGCGATAACATGTGCCCGATATACATCAGCATGTCGTTGTGCGTCGCCGTCATGATCGCGCGATGAAACTCCAGATCGGGCGTAAGCAGTGCCTCGGGCGTCGGCGCATGCGACATGCGCTCGTACGCATCGCGGATGCGCGTGACATCTTCCTCTGTCGCATTCGATGCGGCGAGCGCGGCCGCCGCCGGCTCGACGATCCTGCGCACCACGAGCAGCGACTGAAAGAACGCGCCTTCATGCACGCTGGTGATCGTCCAAAAGAGGACATCGGGATCGAGCGTGTGCCATTCATCGCGCGGACGCACGACGCTGCCAAGACGCGGCTTCGACAGCACGAGCCCTTTCGCGACCAGCACGCGCGTCGCTTCGCGCAGCACGGGCCGGCTCACGCCATAGGCTTCGCACAGCTTCGCTTCGGCGGGCAGGCGATCGCCGGGACTGAGCTTGCCGCTCACGATGTCGATGCCGAGCTCCTGCACGATGCGCGCGTGCATGCTCTTGCGAGGTTGTGGATGACGATAGTCCATGGCGTCGTCAGCGCTTCGCCGCGGAGCGATCGCCGAACGCGCGCTGCGACAGACAGAACACGAGCAGCAATGCGCCGACCGCGATCTTCGTCCACCATGAACTGAGCGAGCCGTCGAACGAGATCAGCGTCTGAATGATGCCGAGAAGAAGCACGCCGAACAGCGTGCCGATCACATAGCCGACGCCGCCCGTCAAGAGCGTTCCGCCGATGACGACCGAGGCGATCGCATCGAGTTCGAGACCCATCGCGTGCAGGCCGTATCCCGAGAGCATGTAGAACGTGAACAGCACGCCGCCGAGCGCGGAGCAGAAGCCCGATAGCGCGTACGCACCGATGGTCGCGGCGTTCACCGGCAAGCCCATCAGAAGCGCCGAATGCGGATTGCCGCCGACCGCATAAATGGTGCGGCCGAACGGCGTGTAATGCGCGATGAACACGGCGGCCGCGAGCACGACTAGCGCGATCACCGCACCGAGCGAGAGCGACGCGCCGCTCATGACCGGTATGCGAATCTGCGATACGGCCGCATACCACGGATCGGTGATGCTGATCGAATCGATGCTGATGAGATAGCACAGCCCGCGCGCGAGGAACATGCCCGCCAGCGTGACGATGAACGGCTGCAGGCGAAAGCGCGCGATGAGCCAGCCCATGAGCGTGCCGAATGCGGTGCCCATCGCGAGCACGAGCGGGATCACGACGAGCGGATGCCAGCCCGCTTTTTCGACGAGCGCGGCGGATACCATCGTCGTCAGCGCAATCACCGATCCCACCGAAAGGTCGATGCCGCCCGACAGGATCACAAAGGTCTCGCCTACCGCGACGACGATCAGAAACGCATTGTCGATCAGCAGATTGAGAAAGACCTGCGGCGAGAAGAAGCCGGTGTACATCACCGAGCCGAGTACCGAGATCGCGATGAACAGCGTGATCGTCGCGGCGAGCGGCAGATAGCGGCTCGTCGAGAAGCTGCGCTTCGGTGCAGCGGCGTCGCGAGGATGCGCAAGCGTGACGCCCGGCGGCTTGGGCAAGGGCGAACTCATCGGCGCACCTCGCTGCGGCCAATAGCAGGGCGGCGCGCGAACTTCACGACCGTCGCGCGGAACTCGCCCGATTGCAGCATCATCACCGCGAACACGACGATGGCTTTCACCACGAGATTCACCTCCGGAGGCACGCCGAGCGAATAGATCAGATACGTGAGCGTCTGGATGATGAGCGCGCCGATCACGCTGCCCGCGAGCGTAAAGCGACCGCCCGTGAGCGCGGTGCCGCCGAGCGTGACGGCGAGGATCGCATCGAGTTCGAGCAAGAGGCCCGCGTTGTTGCCGTCGGCGCTCTTGACGTTCGAGCTGATGAGAATGCCCGCCACGCCCGCGCACAAACCGCTGAATGCATACGCGCCGAGCGTGAGCCGTTTCGCCTGCACGCCCGCGACGCGCGCGGCGGTCGGATTGATGCCGATCGCCTGCAGGAAGAGGCCGAGCGCCGTGCGCGTGATCGCAAGATACAGCAGCACGAACACGAGCGCGACGATCCATATCGATGTCGGCAATCCGAGCAGATAGCCGCCGCCGAAGAAGAAGTAGGGCGTGTAGTAGATCGTGATGATCTGACCGTTCGTGATGAGCTGCGCGATGCCGCGTCCCGCTACCATCAGGATGAGCGTCGCGATGATCGGCTGCATGCCCGCGCGCGCGACGAGCAGGCCGTTCCACAAGCCGCACAGCAACGCGACGCCGAGCGCCGCCACGATCACGACAGGCAACGGGAAGCGCGTGACGTTGCCCGCGACCGATCCGCCGATCGCCCACGCGGCGACCGCTCCCGCGATGGCGACGACCGCGCCGACGGAGATATCGATGCCGCGCGTGGCGATCACGATAGTCATGCCGAGCGCGACGACCGCGAGCGGCGCGGCGCGATTGAGGATATCGACGAGACTGCCGTAGACGTGACCGTTGCGCCACTCGACATGCAGAAAGCCCGGATTGAACGCAGCGTTCAGCGCGAGCAGCAGCACGAGCGTGACGATCGGCCAGCCGAGCCGATGTTCCATCATCGAACGAAGCGTCATGCGGCGCGCGGTGTCATCCATGTTCGGCTCCGATCATTTCGCATACCGTATCTTCGCTGGTTCCGGCGGGCAACTCGCCGACCTTGCGCCGGTCGCGCAACACGACGATGCGATTCGCGATACGCACCACCTCCGATATCTCCGAAGAAATGAACAGCACGGCCATGCCCGTCGATGCGAGCCGGAGTATTTCGTCCATGATTTCCTGCTTCGCGGCGACGTCGATGCCGCGCGTCGGCTCGTCGAGAATCAGAAGGCGCGGCTCGGTCGCGAGCCACCGCGCGATGAGCGCCTTCTGCTGATTGCCGCCGGACAAGAGACCGATAGGCATGTCGAGCGTCGCGGCCTTGATGCCGAGCGCGCGCACGAAGCGTTCGGCGAGCGCGTTCTGTTCGGCGCGCGTGAGGCAGCGCCGCGCGCCCATGCGTGCCTGCAACGCCAGCGCGATGTTCTCGCGCAGCGACAGCTCCGCGACGATGCCGTCCGCTTTGCGCTCTTCCGGACAGAACGCGATGCCGTGACGGATCGCCTGCGCGGGCGTCGTGAAGGAGACCGGCATGCCATCGATGCGCAGTTCGCCTTCGTCGGGCTTTTCGAGGCCGAAGAGCAGCTTCGCGAGTTCGGTGCGCCCCGAACCGAGCAGGCCCGCGACGCCCACCACTTCGCCCGCGCGCACGCGCAGATCGAGCGGTTGAAGCTGGCCTTTCTGGCCGAGTCGCGTGGCATCGAGCAACGCCGTTTCCTGCGTGGCCGTTTCGATGTCGTCGGGCGGCGACTGACGCGCCTGCGCGGCGGCAAGCTCACGGCCGAGCATCGCCGCGATGAGCGCCTGCGCGCCCAGTTCGCTCGTCGGCCATTCACCGACGCGCCGGCTGTTGCGCAATACCGTGATGCGATCCGAGATCGCATAGACCTGATTCAGAAAGTGCGTGACGAAGAGAATCGCGAGCCCTTGTTCGCGCAAGCGGCGCAGTACATCGAAGAGGCGGCGCACTTCGTCGTCGTCGAGGCTGGAGGTCGGCTCGTCGAGAATCAGCACTTTGGACGATAGCTTGAGCGCGCGCGCGATCGCGACCATCTGCTGCACGGCGACCGAATAGCTCGTCAGCACACGCGTCACGTCGATATCGAGACCGATGCGCGCAAGCAGCTCACGCGCTTGCCCGTGCGTCTTATCCCAGTCGATGCGATAGCCATGCAGCGCGCCGCGCCGCGGAAAATAGCCTGCGAAGATGTTCTCCGCCACCGACAGGTTCGGGCACAGATTCACTTCCTGATAGACCGTGCTGATGCCGAGCTTCTGCGCGTCGAGCGGCGAATCGGGATGGATCGCGCGGCCCTCGAGCAGAATCTCGCCGGCGTCGAGACTCACGACGCCGGTCAGCACTTTTATGAGCGTCGACTTGCCCGCGCCGTTCTGCCCCATGAGCGCGTGAACCTCGCCCGGATAGAGCGCAAGGTTCACGTCCTGCAGCGCATGAACGCCGGCGAAGCGCTTGTCGATGCCGCGCAACTCCAGTACTGGCGATGTCATCGGCGGTCAGTATTTGCGGTTGGGGAATTCCTTCGCCGCGACCTCCATCGGGAAGATGCTTTCCTGCGTAACGATCCGCTTGGGCACCGACTTGCCCGCCTTGATGTCCTTCACCACGGACATCAGCTGCGGCCCGAGCAGCGGGCTGCATTCCACGGATACGTTGAGCTTGCCCGCCATCATCGCTTCGAACGCGCCCTTCACGCCATCGACGGAAATGATGATGATGTCCTTGCCCGGCTTCATGCCCGCTTCCTCGATCGCCTGAATCGCGCCGATCGCCATGTCGTCGTTGTGTGCGTAAAGCACGTTGATCTTCTTGCCTTCGGCCTTGAGAAATGCCTCCATCACTTCCTTGCCCTTCGCGCGCGTGAAGTCGCCGGTCTGCGAGCGAATGATCTTGAACTTCGGATCGGATTTGATGATTTCCTCGAAGCCCTTCTTGCGATCGATCGCGGGCGCGGAGCCCACCGTTCCCTGCAATTCGACGATATTGATCGGTCCCGGATTGCCTTTCTCCTTCTCGACGAGCCAGCGGCCCGCCTTGCGGCCTTCCTCGGTGAAGTCCGAGCCGATGAACGTGACATAGAGCGAGTCGTCCTTGCTGCTGATCGCGCGGTCCGTCAGCACGACGGGAATCTTCGCGTTCTTTGCTTCGACGAGCACGGTCTCCCAGCCAGTCTCCACGACGGGCGAGAACGCGATCACATCGACCTTTTGCGCGATGTACGAGCGGATTGCCTTGATCTGATTCTCCTGCTTCTGCTGCGCGTCGGAGAACTTCAGGTCGATGCCGGCTTCCTTCGCGCTCGACTTGATCGACTCGGTGTTGGCGGTGCGCCATTCGCTTTCGGCGCCCACCTGCGCGAACCCGAGGACGATGGGCTTCTGTGCGAACGCGGAAAGCGGGAGCGTTGCGCCGAGTGGCGCGGCGGCCATCGCGACTAACACGGTGCGGCGTTTCATGTCAGTGGTTCCTCCATCCGTTGGCTATGTATCCGTGCTTGTTCGAATGATTATGGAATAACCTGTTAATTCGTTGTTCTATTCATCCCGATGCCATTCCGGTATTTGGGTTTTGCGACGAGCGAGGCAACGGCGCCGAGATAGATTGACTATATGAAGGTATTCGGCCAGTTTTAATTCACGTTAACCCGCTTTTACTACCGAAACAGTCATACCATCTCGCGCCGCGCGCTGCGTCGCAACATGCAGATTCGCACGCGAGGAAAGAACTGGTAACGCCTGCGTAATCGCTGCTAATGGCTCGTAAGCACTCGGGGAAACGACGTTTTGCTTGTGTGATCGTGGCTTCTCGCGCTCGACGAAGATTGCTCCCGTTGCAATCCGCAACGTCCCTTATCCGAAAAGGAGCAGCATGAACGTCACCAGCCCTGCCACTCAACATACGACGCAAGCGACGTCGCACACGCTGCCGATCAAGCGCGGCACCGAAACGCCGACCGTCGAAACCGGCACGCCCGCGGCGAAGACGCCCGCGAGCAATCCGGCGCATCTCGGCAATCACGTCGATACGACTGCGTAAATCATGCGGAGGTCTTTTCGTCTTGCCCTTGCGTGCGCGGCGCTTGCGGCGTGCCCGTTCGTGCTCGACGGCTGCGCGCTCGCCGCGTTGCCGTGCCGCGCGACATCGGCGTTGCTGAAGGTCGTGCCGGTCGTGGGTCATGCCGCGTCCACGCCTTTCGACGCCTGCGCTACTGCCATCGACTGATATGAAGCGAACGATTCTTCGTTGCGCGTTTTTCGTTTGCATGGCGATGCCGGCATTCGCCGCGGCGCAGAAGCCTTTCGACTTCCGCGGCCTGCAGCTCGGCATCGCGCTCGACGCATTCCGGCGCGACGAGCCCGCGCGCGCGACGCCGCCCGGCAGCGTCGCCGTATGCGACACGGATATCGACGCGGCATCGCTCGGCATGGTGCTGCGCGATACGCACAGCCTGTCGATCGCCTGCAAGTGGGCGCATCGCACGCAAGGCGGTTGGAGGGAATCGGCGGCCGTTGTCGATGGCACGCTCGCCCGCGATCACGTATTGCGCTTCCTGGCGATGCCGGGCGATCCGTCGCCGCGGCTGTATCGCATGTCGTTCGTGATCGATGCGCGCGTCGCCGACGACTTCGCCGAAGGGTTGTCGTCGAAGTTCGGCCGAAGCCGCGTCGAACGCGCGAACGGTTATCAGACGCGCACCTGGGAGAACGCGACCAGCTCGATCACGCTGGAAGCGAACGGCGCGGCGGCCTCGGCGCGCGTGATTTATCGGCTGAAGGCGTACGAAGCGTGGCTGCGCGACACGACCGACCGGTGGCGTCTTGCCGCGGTGCACGACGCGCCCTGAATCAAAGGAGAGGATTGTTCATGAAATTCGCGACATTGCCCTGCTCGGCGTTCGCACTCGCACTGGCGGCGTGCTCGTCGTCGGGCTCGCACTCGATCGTCGAGATGCCCACTTATGCGCCGGCCGTCGCGCAACCGGTCAACGTCAACACGCTGGGCGCGATCTATCAGGCGGGATCGTCGGTGTCGCTGTACGAGACTTCGCGCGCGCAGAAGGTCGGCGACGTGCTGACGATCCGTCTTGCGGAGTCGTATCAGGGCAGCAATTCCGCCGATGCCAAGGCGAGCCGCGCGAGCAGCATCAGCGCCGAGGCCGCCGACAAGTCCAGCAGCGCGGCGGCGCGGCTTGCGCGTCTTTTCAACGTCGGTTCGGCGGATACGTCGTTCAAGGGCAATGGCAGCACGAGCAATCTGTCGGCGATGAGCGGCACGCTCGCGGTGTCGGTCATCGGCACGTTGCCGGGCGGCAATCTCGTGGTCGCGGGCGACAAGATCATCGCGATGAGCGGCAATCAGGACCGGTTGCGTTTCTCGGGCATCGTCAATCCGAAGGACATCGAGGCAGGCAATTACGTCGCGTCGAACAAGGTGGCGAATGCGCGCATCGAGCAGGCGGGCGTCGGCATGCTCGCGGATTCAACGACGATGGGCTGGCTGCAACGTCTGTTCATGAGCGTGCTGACTTTCTGACGATGAAGCCGCGCGCGCTACAGGGTCGCGCGCGCCGCGATGCGTCCGGCCGCGGTCGGATCGCCGTGCGGCACGAAGATATAGCCCTGGCCCCACACCGTCTGCACGTAACGCGGTTCGGACGGATCGATTTCGAGCAGACGGCGCAGACGCCAGATCGCGACATCGAGACTGCGATCGCGATGCGCGCCGTTGCCGCGCATTTTTTCGTTGAGCTGCGCGCGCGTGAGCACGACCATCGCGTTCTTCACGAGTGTCTTGAGCAGCGCGAATTCGCCGGAGCGCAGCGCGATGCGTTCGCCGTCGCGGCGCAACTCGCGCGCGCCGAAGTCCATTTCGAACGGGCCGAAACGATAGGCCGGGCGAATTTCGGGCGCGCTCGCCGTGTCGGACGACACGGGCTCGCGGCGTCGCAGGATCGAGCGGATGCGCGCCAGAAGCTCGCGCGGATCGAAGGGCTTGCCGAGATAATCGTCTGCGCCGAGCTCCAGCCCGATGACGCGATCGAGCACGTCGGAGCGGGCCGTCAGCAGAATCACGGGGATATCGTCGCGCGCATTGCGCAGTTCGCGCAGCGCGCTGATGCCGTCCTTGCCGGGCATCATCACGTCGAGCACGACCATCGAAGGGCGCTCGGCCTGCACGCGACGGCGCAACTCCGTCCCGTCGTCGAGAACGGAGACGTCGAAGCCGTGCTGCTCCAGATAATCGCGGACGTGATCGCGCACGACGGGGTCGTCGTCGACCATCAGTACATGTGGTGTCATGCCCAAATTCTAAGCGCGACGCCGAGGCCCCCGCGACGCTTGCGAACTTTCCATTTCTTTCCGTTACGGCCTGTTTCGGCGCGCGTTTCGACGGCGCTTTACCGACGCGCGGGGCTTGTCGCGGGAATGGAACGCGCGTGCTGCGAGGCTTCATCGCGCGAAAGACGCGTCCGGTAAGAATCCGTAACGTTGCGCGACGCGCGAGACGCGCTGTAAGGCATTTGTGTACGAATAGAATTTTGGGATGGCTACATCGGTTCTTATCGTCGACGACGATCCCGCGGTGCGCGACCTGCTGCGCCGCTTCTTTCAAGAGCAAGGCATCGACGTTTCCGTGCTGCACGATGGCGCCGGTTTGCGTCGGCGTCTGGAGCTCGAACGTCCGTCCATCGTCGTGCTCGACATCATGATGCCGGTCACGGACGGCTTGCGCGCGCTGCGCGATCTGCGCGCGGCGGGCGAAGACATTCCGGTGATCTTCGTGACCGGTTGCGACAGCGTTCCGCAAAAAATCGCCGGCCTGCAATCGGGTGCGGACGACTATCTCGCCAAGCCGTTCGATCCGCATGAATTGCTCGCGCGGATCGAAGCGGTGCTGCGGCGGCGCACGGCCGCGCCGAGCCGGCCCGAACCCGCGCCGCGCGAACGCTTCGGGCGCTTCGAAGTCGATTTCGTGTCGCGTTCGCTGTTGCGCGGCGACGAGCGCATCGCGTTGCGCGACAGCGAGTTCGCGCTGCTGAAGGTCTTCATCAAGAATCCGTACAAGGTGCTGTCGCGCGTGCTGATCCACGATCTCGTGCATCGCGACGATCTGCCTTTCCGCGATCGCGGCCTCGATGTGCCGATCTGGCGTCTGCGCCGTCTGATCGAAGACGATCCGTCGCATCCGCGTCATGTGCAGACCGTGCGCGGGCAAGGCTATGTCTTCGTTCCCGATGCGGACGATTCGGCATCCGGCTGGATCGAGGCGTAGCCGCGATGCGTTCGGGTTTCTGGCAGTCCGCGCGGACGCTGCGCGGTTTCATCGATTCGCTGTTCGGCCGCATGGCGATCGTGTCGATCGGCGTGCTGGTCACGCTGCAGGTCGGATGGTTCGCGATTCTCCACGTACAAGGGCCGCACAAGGAAGCGGATGGTTACGCGCGCGCGCTGCTGATCGTGCTGGAAGCGGCGCACAACGATGTCGCGCTCGGCGGACGGCTGATGCGCGAGACGCGCGTGCATATCGTGCCGGTGTGGAACATGCCGGAGCCGCTGACGCTGCGCGATCCCGCGAAGACGCGTCACGGGCATCTCGCGCGGCAGCTCGCCAGTCGTTTGCCGCCCGGGACGCAGATCGCGATCGATATCGACGGCCATAACAAATCGCGGCTCTGGGTGCGCTATCCGTCGAGCAATGTGTGGATCGTCGCGCCGATCGATCTGCCGCCGCCCGCGCCCTTCATGACCGAAGGCGTCGTGCTGCTCGCCGGCGCGCTCGTGCTTTCGCTGATTGCGACATGGCAGTTGCAGCGGCCGCTCGCGCGCGTCGCGCAGGCCGCGCGACGCTTCGGCGGCGGCGAGCGGCCGGTGCCCGTCGAGGAAAACGGGCCGCGCGAATTGCGCGAGCTCATCGGCGCGTTCAATCAGATGATGAAAAAGCTCACCGACGCCGACGACGATCGCGCCGTGATGCTGGCCGGCATCGCGCACGACCTGAAGGCGCCGCTCACGCGCCTGTCGCTGCGGGCGAGCGTGCTCGCGAAGGACGAACGCGAGCGCGCGAATTTTCTGCGCGACATCGACTCGATGACGCGCATCGTGCAGCAGTTTCTCGAATTCGCGGGACGGTCGTCGTCGGACGGCGCGACGACCGGCGTCGATGCGTTCATCGCCGAGCAGTTCGCGTCGCCCGAGGATGGCGACGAGCCGTTGTTCGCGCTGTCGCTCGAAGCGGGCGATGCGTTTCACTTGCCGCGCACTTTCATCGACCGGCTGATGACCAATCTCGTCGACAACGCGCTCGAACATGGCGAGCCGCCCGTCGAGATTCGCACCGCGCTGCGGGATGGCGACTGGCTGATCGAAGTGCGCGATCACGGACCCGGCATTCCCGACGAGCGCCTGGACGAAGCGCTGCGTCCCTTCGTGCGGCTCGATCCCGCGCGCAGCGGCAACGGGCATTGCGGCCTCGGGCTCACCATCGTCGAACGTCTGGCGCGCGAGCAGCGCGGCCGCTGCGAGATCGCCAATGCCGAGGGCGGCGGGCTGATCGTGCGTATCGTCATTCCCTTTGATCAAACATGATGCTTGCTTCGTCCACGCGTGAGGCGCCTTTGTCGCGCCGCGCTTTCATTCGCGGCGGCGCGCGCGTCGCATTGCTTTCGACCACTTTCGGCGCGGGCGCATTGCTATCGGCGTGCGGCGGCGCGAGCGAAGAGCGCAGCGTGATGGAAACGCCGAGGCTCTCCACGGTCGAGAATTTCCGCGATGTGGCCGGCGTGGGCGACGGCTATCCGACCGTCGATGGCGGCCGCTTGCGTCGTGGCGTGTTCTATCGGTCCGGCGCACTGACACCCGGCGATGCGGACGCGGCGTTGCTTGCGCGCTTGTCGTTGCGCGCGGTGCACGATCTTCGCGTGGTGGCGGAGGCGTCGCTTGCGCCGGACCGCGTGCCGACGGACGCGGTGCGCGAGACCCACGAGATCGCGCCGATCGACGCAGCCGGCGCGACGCCCGTCGATGCGGCCGCCGCGACCGCGTGGATGAACGCGCGACAGCGTCAGCTCGTGACCGATCCGGCCGCGCGCTTGCAATTCGGCGCGCTGCTGACTCGGCTTGCGCGTGTTTCAGGCGCGCAGGTGGTCCACGGCACGGCGGGCAAGGATCGGACGGGCTGGGCGGCGGCGCTGCTGCTCGCCATCGCCGATGTGCCGCTCGATGTGATCATCCAGGACTATCTGCTGACGAACACGGCGGCAGAGACGCAGATCGATGCGCGCGTGAAAGCGCATGCGGCGCGTGCCGGGATCAATGCGCAGGCGGTCGCGCCGCTTCATCGGGCGCAAAGCGCGACGATCGAAGCCGCGTTCGAGGAGATGCACAGCGGGTTCGGGACGTTGAGTAACTATCTCGCGCAGGGGTTGGCGGTGAGTGCCGCCGATGTGGCGATGTTGCGGGCGAAGTTGGTGGGGTAGGGTGGTGGAGGATTCGAGCGCGGCCTTCCGATTCGCCGCGCGCTCCGATGTCTTACCGATTCCGCAATTGAAGCAGTTGCTCAGATAAGCTCGCTCGGTTTCTCGCCGCGCCGGCGTCGCTCCAGTCCTTCGAACGAGGCTCTCTGCCTCGCTTTCCCGCACGGGCCGTCATCGTGGCGATATGCACGCTCCCGTATCGCCTGTCAAAATCAAATCTCCTTCGCGGCGGTGCTAGCATTCCCGCCACGAATCAAGCACGCCCGCCATTCTGAAAAAATAGAACCCTGCGATACATAAAAAAATTGACGAGGCCTCGAATGGAGACACACCAGACCCGCTCACCCCGCTCGATGACCTCGCGGCTCACCTGGTGGATTGCCTCCGTCGTCGCCGCGCTGAGCGTGATGGCGGGCGTCGCCTCGTTTGCCGCCGCGTCTCACGAAGCGAACAAGCTTCAGGACGGTCATCTGCGCGAGATCGGCGCGCTCATCGATGCGAAAAAGCTCGTTCTGGATACGACCGCCGTCGCGTGGCAAGGCAGTCAGGATTCGGACGTGCGGCTCGTCATCTCGCGCCTGGAGCCTGAATGGGAAGCCGCGAACGCATCGGCACCGATCATCGTTCCGGCGACGCTCAAGGACGGCCTGCATGACCTCGAAACGCATGGCAGGCGCTGGCGTGTCGATGTCCGCACGCTGCATTCCGGAGACCGGATCGCGGTCGCGGAGCTGTCCACGATCCGCGATGAAATCGCCAGCGACGGCGCAATGCGTACCCTCTTTCCGATGCTCGCCCTGACGCCCGTGATCGTCGCGCTGGTCTTCTTTCTCGTGCGGCGGATGCTCCTGCCGGTGCGCCGTCTCGCGAGTGTCGTGGACTCGCAGGACGATGCAACGCTCGACACGCTGTCCGAGGAAGACATCCCGGCAGAACTGCTGCCGTTCGTCACGTCGATCAACCGGCTCATCGGCCGCCTGAAGGATGCGATGGCCCAGCAGCGCCGTTTCATCGCCGATGCCGCGCACGAGCTGCGTTCGCCGCTTGCCGCGCTGTCGTTGCAGGCGGAGCATCTCGGCGCCGCGGACTCGGCCATCGTCGCGCGCGAGCGTCTCGTCACGTTTCACGCCGCGATACGGCGCACTGCGCGGCTCGTCGAACAGTTGCTCGCGCTCGCGCGCTCGCAGCATGGATCGTCGATGAAGCCATCGGTCGTATCGCTGCGAGAACTCGCAACCGATATCGTGATCCAGTCGGTGAACATGGCCGAGGACAAGCATGTCGATCTCGGGCTCGAACGCGTCGACGATGTCGACGTGATCGCCGACGCGCCCGCGCTGGCCGTCGTGTTGCGCAATCTCGTCGACAATGCCGTGCGCTACACGCCGGAAGGCGGCAGAGTGGATGTATCCGTCACCGTGAGCGGACAGGACTTGCTGCTGGAGGTGCAAGACTCGGGACCAGGCATTCCCGACGACGAACTGACTCGCGTGCTCGAGCCGTTCTATCGCATCCCCGGCACGCGCACGATGGGCAGCGGCCTCGGCCTCTCGATCGTGTCCGAAACCGCGCGGCGCAGTGGCGCTCGCTTCGTGCTCCAGAACACCGAGACGGGGCTGCGCGTGTGCTATTGGCATCCGCTGCGCGAGCGGACCGCCGGGAGCATGTGATAAAAAAAGGCGACTCGCCAGAAGAACGATGGCGAGCCGCAAGAGGGATCGGTCAACAACTACTGCGCAGGCAGATTAGCACCGGTTTCACGCGTGAAATCGCATCGGAAAGATGCCGTAAGGAAAGCGCCCTTCACTGTGTGCGCGAGACCACCATACGGTCGACCAGCGCATCGAGCTTCTGCCGCGCGCTCGCGAAACGGTCTACGTTCAGACCATTGGTGTCGTAGCGCGCCGTCACGAGAATCTGCCCTTGACGCACGATCGTGAGATCGATCGCCGACAGATACGGCACCGGCTCGCTGCCGAACGCGCGCTTGTTCCAGCTCGTCGTCGCGGCGTAGACGAACATCGCCTCGCAACCGGGCGGCGACGTGCCGGGGTTATAGACCGTCGAAATCACACCGCGCCGCTGCAACGCGACCTGCAGCGAGGGCACGAAGTCGCCTGTCGCGACGTTCTGGTTCAGTTCGATGCATACGGATTGCAACGAGGCAGGCGAGCCCGTCACCGATGTCGGCGACGAATAGTTCGACGCGACCGTCATGCCCGCCTGCACGAGCGAGCCGGCGGCATCGGCGGCCGTAATCAGCGTCCACGTACAGCCGGAAAGCGCGCTTGCCCCGAAGGCAAGGAGCGCGCGAGCGATGAGCGTGCCGAACATGCTCGGGCCGCCGAATTGAACTTGCATGGCTTGGCGTCGTATCGATGGAAAGAAGGGCGGTGTGTCTGTCGACATCACGCATCGATATCTTCCCGCGACGCGCCGTCATCCGATATGCGGAGCAAGGCGCCAATCCGGCGAGTTATTTCCAGGTATTAATCCGCGAGCGATCAGACGAACAGGGACACGATTCCGCCGATGGTCGCCGCCGCTGCAACCCATTTGCCCGCGGTGTAGAAGCCATTCGTATCGGTCGCCTGCACTTCGGGACGTTCCAGCCCGAGCGCGCCATAAGCGAACGATTTCACCGATGACGGCGGGTTGGTTTGCTGAGGGACGGCGGCATCGTCGGCCGATGTGTCCTGCTCGACGTCGGTCGTGTCATCGGCAGGCGCGGCGCGGCGGGGAAGAGGCGTATCGGCGCTCGTATAGGCGGCCGTGGTCGCACTGTTGATCTGCATCGCTGGCCTCGTCTTTATGCGCTACTGCAAAGCCGCAATAACGGCCTGTCGCGACGATGCTTGAACACGCCCGCCTTTCGGTTCCTTACCGGTGGCCCGATCACATCGGATGGTTCTGCACGAAGGTCTTGTATGCCCAGTAGGCGGCCTTCTGCGTGAGTCCGTCGCTCTGGATAAGACCGTAATCGCCTTCGCTGTCGTCGTAGAGTTCGAAGGCCTGAATCGACTGGATGTTGTACTTCGACGCGACGCTCGCGAACTGCGCCATCATCAGACTGCCTGTCATGTATGTCGCGATCTGGCTGTACGAGCCGAAGTCTGGGCGCACGCCGAACTCGTTGATCCATACCGGCTTGCCCATATCGTGCAGAAACTGGAGCACGTCATGACATCCCGTGCCGCCGCATGCGTGCGTCATGTCGCCCTGACTCGAATACCAGTGCCACGACGTGACATCCCAACTCACCGCCGGATGACCCCAGGTGCCGTCCGGTTGCGAACCGTCGGCGAGCATCTGGAAGAAAGCGGTGTGCAACCAGGTGCCGCCCAGGACGATCTTCGCGGAGCTGTCCACGGACTTCACGCCTGCGATCATCCCGCGGATCACGCCGCGCGCGAGCATGAACGACCAGTTGTTGTACTGATACCAGACGGTGCCGTCGACATTGCCGATAAGCGCCTTCGCTTCGAGTTCGTTGCCGACCTCGTAGTACTTGTAGGGGTAGCTGTTGGCCGTCTGCTGGCCGAGCGTGTAGCCCGCCTTGTAGGCGTCGTTCTCGCTGTTGTAGTTCAGGTTCATGAGCATCACCGGATACACGGTGACGCCGCCTTCTTCCATCGTCTTCGCGATGTTCGCAACCATGTTGGCCGATGTCTGGCTGTACACGTCATTGCGATAGATCGTTGCGCCGAGATCCTGCAATTGCGACAGTTGCGTCTTCGCGCCCACGACGTCGTATGCGCCGCCGTTGCTGTTGTGGCCGTTCGCGCCGTAAAAGATCGAGCCGCTGCCGCTTGCGGCCTTCGCGGTCGACTTCAGCGATGCCGCGCTCGTGCTCGCCGCGGCGGTGTCGGCGGGGTTGTCGCTGCCACCGCAGGCGGCAAGCACCATGCTTGCGGCGAGGGTTGCCGCAATGGATCGGGGCAGGAAGGAGGCAATTCTGTTCTTCATGGCGTTTAGTATGACTAACGGAGATGCGCGCTTTCGCAACGATCAGGGCACACGTTGAGCGCCGGGTCGAGCGATCAACGAGGCGATGCGCAGAATCGGTCGCGCATCCGAAATAGTTGAAAGAGATTGTTAGTAATCCGAATGACCGGCTCAGGATGAACGCCATTGACGACGCGTATCGGTGCGCCGAAAAAGCCAAGCCAGTGCAGATTCGCTGAAGCAAAGCCGAGCACAAAAGCGATGTGCATGCGGAATGGCCAGCGTTCGATGACGATGATCCGCGAACGTGAATTCGCGTCGGTCATCGGTAACATGTGCAGCGATACGACTTCGATGACGTCAAAATTGCTGACGGCGGCGCGATGCAGTTCGCGCCCTGAGCGTGCGTTGCCGGTATTAAGTCAGCGGGGAAAGGTTACTTTGTTCCGACGTAGAAGTAAACCCGATAGCAGAAAAAACATCTTGTGTACGGCAACATTTCGACTGGTCTTTTCTGCCGTTTATCGTTTTCTGCGTAGCCGTTTCTACCGCAGCAAGGGTGCTGATAATCGTTTCGCTTGCCTTGCTTGGATTGCCATGCTTCGGCGAGAACGGCACAGGAACTTCTCGTGGCAGCAGAACTGACTCTGTGCCCGCGTGAGTCAAGGGGGAAGTGCGCGCCGCTGCATCACCGGTAATGATGGAACGACAGCGGCGCGCTCGATGCAACTTACGGTGCAGCCACGCCCTGCGTCTTCGGGCTATACGACGTATAGAAGCTCGCGCCCGCCCATGTCGGCGCAGCGTCGTTATACAGCGGCGCACCTTGGCTCCAGTTCGCACCGTCGTGCCAGTCGCCGCTGCCGCTGAACTTCGCCACGGCCGGATACGGATACACCGGACGCGATGCCGTCACCTTGCTCGTCGTCGCATCGGTCTGATAGGTCATCACCGCATTCGGCGATGTGCCTTGTTCGACCCAGCCCGTGATCTGCGATACGAGATCGATGTTCGGAAAGCCTTCGCCGCCGCCGCAGTGACCCACGCCCGGCACGACATACAAACGCGAGAACTCGTTCGCGCTCGCTTCGCCCATCGTGTCCTTCACGGCCTGGTAATAGCGGATCGTGAAAAGCGGGGAGATGTGCTGATCCGCCCAGCCGTGCCACAGGATCAGCTTGCCGCCCGCGTTCTTGAACGCCGACAGATCGGGGCTCGTTGCATCGTTGAGCGGATGGTTCGCCTGCAGATAGCTCGAATAGAAGCTCGCATCGTGATAGCCGAAGGTGTCGACATTCGGCATCGACGGCGACCCCGTGAAGATCAGGTTATATGCCCCGGTCACGATCATGTAGCTGAAGAGACTGGTGACGGGCACGGCTGCGTCCGTCGAGTTCGTCGTCGGCACTTCGACGCCGATCCAGTTCGCTTCCGAGCCGAACTGCGGCGAGCCGCCCAGCATGAGCATGCCGGTGTTCGTATCGGTGGGGCCGCTGTAGATCTTCGAGGCCGTTGCGACTTCGGCGGCCGTCAGACAGTTGCTCGTGCTCGATGCATTGGCCGCGCATTGAATCGATGCGGGATCGAAGTGACAGGTACGCGGATCGGCGAGGAGACCATCGGGTACGTTGGCTTGACCGCCGCATGCAGCCACGACTGCCTTGTGCAGCAGTTGAGCCTTGTCGGCATAGAGCACGGCCTTGCCTGCGCTCGTACCCGTCGTGCTGTTCGATTCGACGTTCCAGCCGTGATAGAGCGAGTTTTGAATCTGGAAATGCGCAGCCGGCGCGCCCGCGACGATGCCGTTGTAATCCGACGGATAACGTTGCGCGGCCATCAGCGCTTCACGGCCGCCATCCGAACAGCCGACGAAGTAAGCGTATTTCTGCTCCTGTCCGTAGTAAGCCTTGATCAACTTCTTCGCGGCGAGCGTCGTGATGTGCTGGCCACGATACGCAAAGTCGGCCTGCTTTTGCGGATCGGTCGACCATGTCGAATCCTGACCCGAATGACCCATGTCGGTCGCTGCCGTGACAAAGCCGCCTTGTTGAACGAGCGGGCACGTATAGCTGAAACTGAAGGAGCTTTGCTGAGTCGGATCGCTCAGATTGCCGCACAAGCCGCCGCAGCCGAGTTCGGCGAAGCGCTGTGTCCACGAGTCGACGGGCAGTGCGACCTCGAACGTATTCGAAGGCGCGAGCGTGCCTTTGACCGTGCAGAAGTTGACGGTGGCGCCGTTGACGGTCGCGGCCGTGACCGTCGCCGATGTGATCGTGCTGCCGGTGCCGCCGATATCGCTCAAATCGACCGATGCCAGCTTCGAGCAATCGACCGTAGGTTTCACCACGGCCAAGGGTGTTTGCGCGGCGTTGCCGCTACCGCTATTGTTGCCACTGCCTCCGCATGCCGTGACGACGACGGTCACGAGGCAGGCGGTTATCAGCGCCATTAATCGCTTGGGATCCAGAGCTCTCATAGTTATCTCCTAGACTTCGTTTTGATGGCGTACGGACGAACGTCGCCAGCACGCCGAAGCGTGCGGACGATATGAAACGATCGTGGTGCTACGCGCGTTCGATCAGAAGCGATGGATGATGCCGACGCCCGCCGCGAACATGCTGCGCGATGCCGACGGCGCGCTTTGGAAGCCGTCGCCGATCGTCGCGTTGGCGGCCGTCTGACGGTTCGTAGCAGTGCCCGAGGGCGCCGCCAGCGTGTTGCCGTTCGCACGCTGGAACGCTTCCAGTGCGTACAGTCCCGTGCGCTTCGACAGCGAGTAGTACTGCGAGAGATTGAACTGGTGGTACGACGCGGCGTCGTTGATGCCGTTCGCCTTGCTGGCCCATGTATAGCTGTAGCCCGCTGCGAAGTCCCATGCCGACGTCGCCTTCCAGTGCAACACCGAGCCGACCGTGTTGAACACGGCTTCGTCGGTGAATTGCGAATTCACGCCCGGGATGTATTGAACGTTCGTGTACGTGACCGAGATGTCCCATGCGCTGTTGAACTGATAACCGCCTGCAACCGCGAAGCGCTGTTGCGCTTGTGCGCGTTGATAACCGGCCGTCACCGCCGACACGCCCGGCTGACCCGAACCATCGGTCGCTGCCGTGCTGTTGATCGTCGTCGAGCTGCTGCTGTAGATGCCGCCGCCATTGGCCGCGTTGTTGATGCGCGAGAACGCGACCGTGCCGCCGATCGGGCCTTGCTGGTATTGCAACGCAGCCGACCACGTCGACCCCTGATACACGCTGTCAGGCACGCCTGCAAGCGAGTACGAGCCGCTTACGGTGAAGCCATACATCTTCGGCGACGTATAGACGATCGAATTGTTCGCGCGATAGATCGTGTCGAGGCCGTCCAGATCGCCCGGATGCGCGCCGAAGTAACCGGTCAGCCAGTTCGTCGGGCTATACGGCGAGAGCAGCGTGTAGTACGAGGTGTATTGACGACCCAACGTCAACGTACCGTACGCCGGATTCGTGAGACCGACCCATGCCTGACGGCCGAACATCGCATTGGTGAACTGCGCTTGTCCGCTATTGATGTCGAAGCCCGATTCCAACTGGAAGATGGCCTTGTTGCCGCCGCCGAGATCTTCGGCGCCCTTCAAACCGAAGCGGCTACCGGCCCAGATGCCCGATCCGGTCTTGACGTTCGAGCGGCCCGGGTTCGTCTTTGCGAGATTGGTCTGGCTGCTCTGATAGACGATCGAATCGTCGACGATACCGTACAGCGTGACGCTGCTTTGCGCTAACGCCGGCGTTGCGATCGCCGCCGCATAGAACAACACGCCCGCGCTTAATGGCTTCAGTTGATGTCTCACTCTCATACACCCTCATCGTTGTCGTTGGATTGGTGAGCGATAGCATCGCGCGTAGTGCGACGATTGCCCGCCGGTGCGAACGTACGCCGATGACAGGGCATGAAAAGAAAGGGTTAACCATTGATCCGATACCGAAAGTGAAATGCAAGGTCGCGTCCGGAAATGAGGCGAGCCTTGCAGGCACAGTGTCGGAATGCCGCTTTCAAGCGACAATCGAACGCCTCACACCGAAAACCGCGATAAACAAAACTGATGGCGGCGTTAAGTCTTTGAATTGACCTTTCGACGCTTCTTTTTCGGCGCCGGGTGCTTTCGATTTGCGTCGGCATATTCGCGGATCATGTCCGTCAATGCGCGCAAGCCCGCCGGCACATGCCGACGGCCGGGATAGTAGAGGCATAGTCCGTCGAGCGGCGGCGTCCAGTCTTCGAGCACGCGCACGAGGGCGCCTGCTTCGAGATCCGCGGCGACATTCCATTCGGTCAGGTAAGCGAGACCGATCCCCGCGCGCGCGGCGGTCAGCATCATGCCCGGTTCGTCGAGCGTCAGCGCGCCGTCGCCATCGATGCGTATGGATTCGCCATGCCGCTCGAATTCCCATTGATAGATCGACCCGCTCGGCATGCGGCTGCGAATGCAGCGATGCGTCGCGAGGTCGGCAGGCGTGCGTGGCGGCTTGTGCTGTTCGAAGTACGCGGGACTGCCGACGACGGCGAAGCGCTGGCGATCGCCGAACGGCACCGCGATCATGTCTTGCGGTACGGTTTCCAGCAGACGAATGCCCGCATCGAAACCTTCGACGACGATATCGATGAGCCGGCCTTCGGTGACGATATCGAGCTTCATGTCCGGATAGCGCTTCAAGAACGCGATGAAAAGCGGCATCGCCTGATGCGCCGCGCCCACCGATGTATTGATACGCAACGTACCCGATGGCGTGTCGCGAAAGCTGCCGGCCTGTTCGAGCGCGTCGCGAATCGTCGAAAGCGCGGGCGCGATGTTCTGCACGAATTGCGCGCCGGCCTCGGAAAGCGACACGCTTCGGGTCGTGCGATTGAAGAGCCGCACGCCGATGCGAGCCTCCAGCGCGGCGATCGCATGACTCAGCGCGGACGTCGATACGCTCAGTTCATTCGCCGCCGCGCGAAAGCTGCGATGCCGCGCGACGGAAAGAACCGCTTCGAGTTCGGTGAGCCCCGATGTTTTCATTATGCTAAATCGTTCAATAGGTCATGCCGGATTGTACGTCTAGCCGAATCAATGCAAACGCCTTATCTTTTGCTCAATACATCGACCGAGCGAATTCATCATGCATGACATCGACCAGATTTATATCGGCGGCGCGTTTGTCACGCCGCACGGCAACGAGCTTTTCGAACTCTTCAATCCCGCGACAGAAAAAGTTATCGGCCGCGTGCGCCTCGCAGACAAGGACGATGCGCGCAATGCAATTGCGGCGGCGAAGCGCGCATTTCCCGCATTCTCGCGGACGGACAAGCGCGATCGTATCGACATGCTGAAGCGCATGCACGCCGCCGTCATCGCGAAAGAGGATGAGCTTTTCGAGGCCGTCGTCGAAGAATACGGCGCACCGGTTTCGCGCGGGCGCTGGATGGCGCGACATGCGAGCAACGTGCTGCTGGAAGCGGCGAAGGTGCTCGAAGACTATGCGTTCGTGCGTGACGCGGGTACGGCAAAAGTAATGATGCAACCGCTCGGCGTTGCCGGGCTGATCACGCCGTGGAATAGCGACGCCGGCTTTATCTGCGGCAAGCTGGCGGCGGCGCTCGCGGCGGGTTGCACGGCGGTCATCAAACCGAGCGAAATGAGCGCGATGCAAACGCGCGTCGTCACCGAAGCGCTGCATGAGGCGGGACTTCCGGCAGGCGTGTTCAACATCGTCACGGGCCGAGGCGATATTGTGGGCGCGGAGATCAGCGCGCATCCCGATGTCGCGAAGCTGTCGTTCACGGGATCGACGGTCGTCGGCAAGACGATCCTGCGCACAGCCGCCGATACGCTCAAGCGCGTGACGCTCGAACTCGGCGGCAAGTCGCCGACGATCGTGCTCGACGATGCGAACTTCGACGAAGCCGTGCCGCTCGCGCTCGATGCTGGCTTCATGAACAGCGGTCAGGCATGCATCGCGGGCACGCGCGTTCTCGTGCCGCGTGCGCGGCTCGCGGAGTTCGAAGAGAAAATCGTGAGCGCCATCGAGAAGATTCGCTCGGGCGATCCGCGCGATCCGCATACGAGCATCGGCCCGATGGTGAGCCGCAAGCAATGGGAGCGCGTGCAGCGTTATATCCGTATTGGCATCGATGAGGGCGCGCGACTGATCGCGGGTGGCGAGGGGCGTCCGGATCACGTCGGCGCCGGCTGGTTCGTGCGTCCGACGCTCTTCAGCGACGTGACCAACGACATGACCATTGCGCGAGAGGAAATCTTCGGGCCGGTGCTGTCGATCATCGCGTACGGCGATATCGAAGATGCCATCGCGATCGCCAACGATACGCCTTATGGTTTGCAGGCGTACATCGCTTCATCGGACGCCGCGCGCGCGAACGCGGTGGCGTCGCGCATCGACGCGGGGCGCGTGCTCGTCAACACGCTCGCGCATGAACCTGCTGCGCCGTTCGGCGGATTCAAGCAATCGGGCATCGGACGCGAATACGGCACGTTCGGCATCGAAGCGTTCCTCGAACCGAAGGCACTGCTGGGCGTCCGTCAAGCCCGCGACTCGAGGCCGCCCGATTCCGCGTGCTGATTGCGCCGCACCGCTGTGGCAGGCCCGAAATAACGCGCGATGCAGAGCGCGTAGGTGATCAGCGCCGAGATCGTGTACATCGCGGATCGCTCCATGAAGAACAGCAAGAGCACGGCAATCGCGAGAAGCAGCATCTCGATGCGAGGCGAAATCGCGGACAGTTGCAGATCGCGGCGCTCGATTGCCGTGCCGAGCAGAATCACGAGCGGAATCAGCGCGACGACCATGTGGATCGGCTCGAGGATCGGCGCGGCAAGCAGCATCGTCATGCATGCGAGCGCGTAGTCCATGCGTTTGTCGCGGCTGCGGAAGAAGACGAGGTAACACGCGAACACGCAGATGATCGCGGCGAAGATCGTCGATGTCGCGTGAAGCGTCGCTTCGGATGCGGGCGTGCCGAGCTTTTCGGATATGGTCTGCAATGCGCCGCGCACCGAACTGTTGCCGGGCAAGCCACCCGCACCGAGGATGTACGTCTGCGCTCGGCCGATCTCGACGGTCAGATATTCCCAGATCACGCGAAAGCCGAGCTTGCTCGCGGTGAAGAGCGTGATCGCGATGGCGCAGACGCCCGTCGAGATTACCGTGCGCCATTCGCGTCGCAAGAGAAGCAAGCCGACGATGGCGAGCGGTGTCACCTTGAAGACGACGGCGAACGCGAGAAAGACTCCCGCGAGCCAGCGATTGCCGCGCTCGATCAAGAAGAACGACGTCACGAGAAGAAAGAAAAGAAGCTGGTTCGATTGCGCGAGATAGGCGTCATGCAGAACCGGAAAGCTCAGCATGGTCACGCCGATGAGCAGCGCGGTCACGCGCCTGTCTTCGCCGCGATAGGCCATCTTCGCGAGAAGCACTGCGCCGATGATGGACAGCACGACCGACATCGCGACCCAGGCGAGCTTCGCGGTGAACGACGGCAATAACGCGAACGGCGCAAAGATCAGCGCAAATTGCGGCGGATAACAATAGATCAGGATATCGTCGAGATTGGCGCCGAGCGTCGTCAGATAGGCGACGAGCCGCTCGTTGTTATAGATGAGCGACGGATCGTGCGGCGAATTCAGCACGCTGCTGAAGGCGTAATAGTAGAAATTGAAATCGCTGAAGGCCTTCGGATGATCGGCCGAATAACTCAGCGTGTAGTGATAGATGATGACCATGCGAATCGCGAGAAAACCCGCCGCGACCAGCATGAGCAAAGCCGCGATGATCCGGACGTTATCCGCAGATCTGGCGCCAACCCGAGCGTTCAACATGGACGTTCTCCCGTGTGCCGGCTATCACGTTGTAAGGGCGCTGTAATGAATCCTTTGCGATTGATCCGCTATTCGTCGCATGAAATCGGGCGAGAGAACCGTTAGCGGATCGTATGGCCTACGAATCGTGACAGCATCACAGGGGCCGCGTCAATCTGGTATTTGCGCAGTGCAATGAAGAAACTGCTTTTTGAAAAATGGATGACGCTCGTGCGTTTTTATGCATGCCGCGTGTTGAACGAAAACATCAGGCTTATCGTCACGCGGCTCGCAGTCGTCACTTCTCCGCGGCGATCTTGTCCTGCGTGCGCGTATCGAAATCGGATCCGTCATGGCGCTCATGCAACTGGCTCGACGGCTCGCCGAAAGTACGGTTCACCATGCGGCCGCGTTTAACGGCGAGACGTGCGCCGATCAATTCGGCCCAGCGGCGCACATGCTTGTATTCATGCACGGAAAGGAACTCGGCGGCGTTGTATAGCCAGCCGTTCACGAGGCCGCCGTACCACGGAAAAATCGCGATATCCGCAATGGTGTAATCGTCCCCGGCGATATAAGTGCTCTGCGCGAGACGCTTGTCGAGCACGTCGAGTTGACGCTTCACTTCCATGGCGAAGCGATCGATCGGATATTCCATCTTGCTCGGCGCATAAGCATAGAAGTGCCCGAATCCGCCGCCCAGATAGGGCGCGCTTCCCATCTGCCAAAAAAGCCACGACAAGCACTCGGCGCGCTTTGCCGGTTCCGTCGGCACGAATGCGCCGAACTTCTCCGCGAGATAAAGCAGGATCGCGCCGGATTCGAAAACGCGCACGGGCGTTGCGCCGCTGCGATCCACGAGCGCCGGAATCTTCGAATTCGGATTGATATCGACGAAGCCGCTGCCGAACTGATCGCCATCGCCGATGCGAATGAGCCACGCATCGTATTCCGCATCGCGATGACCAAGCGCCAGCAACTCTTCGAGCATCACGGTGACTTTCACGCCGTTGGGCGTGGCGAGCGAATAGAGCTGTAACGGATGACGGCCAACGGGCAACGCCTTTTCATGTGTCGGACCGGAGACCGGCCGATTGATATTGGCGAATTGTCCGCCGCTTTCCTTGGTCCAGGTCCATACGGCCGGCGGCACATATTCGTTCGATGCGCTCATGCTTCAAGCTCCTTTGCAATATGAATTCGTACGAGGTTATCAGGTCGTCCGAAAACATGCTTGACCGGGCTTTGTACAATCGGCTCCGCAATCCACGAGAGGAAACGAATGAGCCAGCGTCCATCGCACAAACCGTATCGCCCGCGAAAAGCGCCCGCGCAATCGCGCTCCGAAGCCACGGTGGCATCCATCGTCGAAGCAGCGGCGCAAGTGCTCGAAAGCGAGGGCTTCGAAGGATTCAACACGAACGCGGTCGCGCGTCGCGCGGGCGTCAGCATCGGTTCGCTCTATCAATACTTTCCGGGCAAGGATGCGCTCATCGTCGCGCTGATTCGTCGTGAAAGCGCGCGCTTTTATGAGGATGCATCGGTCGCGCTCACCAAACGTAGCGGCAAGGCGGCGCTCGAATATCTGATCGGCGCGTCCGTGCGTCAGCAACTACAGCGTCCGATGCTCGCGCGTCTGCTCGATATCGCGGAAGGACGGCCGGCATTGCGCGGCGAAGTGGCGAAAGGGGAAATGGACGCGCTGGTCGAGACGATCGTCGGTCGTGCCGCACCACGTCATCCGAATCCGGAAGTGGCGGCGGCCGATCTGCTCGCCATCGTCAAAGGCATGGTCGATGCCGCGGGCGAACGCGGCGAGCGCGATCTCGACGACCTCGAACGCCGCGTTCGGGCCGCTGTTTTCGGATATCTGTCGAGAAGCGGCGGCGCGTAAATGCGAGCAATGGAAGCGACGCGACGGTGCAAGCCGCATCGCTGCGGGCTTTCGGCGGCTGTTCGCAATGCGAGTAGTCGAATGTGAGCTTTTGCTTATATTCTGAAGTCTCTATCAACCCAGTAGAGACCGAGCCAAAACATGAAGCTCAATCACCTCAGTTTCCCTTCCGCCGACACACCCGCGACCGCTCGATTCTTCGAGCAGTATCTCGGCTTCACGATATCCGGAACGTGGGACCAGTCGTACATACTCAAGCGTCCCGGTTTCGATGTCGTGATCGATCACGCGCGCGACGATGCACCGGAATGGCCGCGCGCGTTTCATGTCGGCTTCGAATTGCCGAGCCTCGATGATGTGCGCGATCTATACGAACGCTTCAAGTCGGAAGGCGTGGAGATGGAGACGGACATCTTCAACAACGGGCGCGGCTCGCGCTTCTTCTGCCGCGCCCCGGGCGGCGTGATGTTCGAAATGAATACGCGCTCCGATGCCGCGCCCGAGTATCAGGGCACATTCGACAACTGAAGCGATCGCGACGAAACGCTATTCGCCCGCCGCGATGGACACGGACGCTTCGCTCGTCAGCATCAGGAACGTGAGCGTTTCGCGCAGATAGAGCTGCACGGTCGTGTCGGTATGACTCGTATAGCCGATCGACAAGTCCTGGCCGAGATGCAGCTCGTAATCGCCGCCACGCGTCGAGAGCACACAGCCGCCCTGAAGCGCGGGCGCCCACACGAGATCGCCGCTCACGATGCGCTTGATGTGCTGAATGACCGGATAGCCCTGATCGCTCGCTTCGGCGAGCGCGGTATAAGCATCCGCGCCGAGCAGCACGGAATAGGGTCCGTCGACGCCGGCAAGGCGCAGCTTCTCGAGCGCCTGACTGATCGCGGCGGGATAATCGGCGACGTCCGCGGGGAGATACGTCGGCGCATTGGAGCTGCCCTCGCGGATGCCGGTGATGCCGGCGGCCGCGAAGCCGTCGAAGATCGCGCTGTCTTCCGCGAGCGCCAGTTCGTTCGCGGCGGTCTTCGCGGGTTGCCAGTCGCCATCGTTGGAGCCGCGTTCGACGCTGTCGATCGCTTCGCGCTGCAACGTGAACGGCACGGTGAGTTGCACGAGTTGCTTCACGTCGTATAACTTCGCCGCGACGCCTTGCTTCGGTGAAGCGATGTTCGTCTGATGCCCCGTACCGATGCCCGATAGCGCCGTGCCGCCGGGACTCTTCACGTCGACGACGCGGCGGCCCGCGAGCGCGCGCTTGAACGTGCGCGCGACTTCGGCTTCGATCTGCGACCATGCGGCGCCGGAGATCGGCGCGAGCTCTCGATGCAAGTTATTCATCTTGTGAAGTTCCTTTGAGTGAGCCGATGTTCAATGTTCCTGCGCGGCTATCTTCAGGCGCGTTATCGCTGGCGGAAGAAGTCGCGGCATCCGGGTTGCGGTCGGGAAGTTCGTCGAGCAGATCGTTGGACGGCACGAAGAACAGGCCGCCCGTCACCGCGCGGCTGTAATCGAGCAGGCGGTCGTAATTGCCCGGCGGCCTGCCGACGAACATGTTCTCGAGCATCTGTTCGATCGGCGCGGGCGTGCGCGCATAGCCGATGAAATACGTGCCGAACTCCTTCGCTCCCGGACGTCCGAACGCCATGTTATGCCGAAGGATCTTCACTTCCTTGCCGTTCTCTTCGATCGTCGTGAGCGAGCTATGCGAGCACGACGGCTTGATCGAATCGTCCAGTTCGACATCGGATAACTTTTCACGTCCGATGATCAGTTCCTGTTGCTCGACGGTGAGGCCATTCCACGCATTCAGGTTATGCAGATACTTCTGCACGATCACATAACTGCCGCCGGCGAAATCGGGATCTTCTTCATCGATGATCGTGTAATGCGCGGCGCTCTTTCCTGTCGGGTTCTCGGTGCCATCGACGAAGCCCACCATGTCGCGCAGATCGAAGTAGCGAAAGCCATGCACTTCATCGACGACCGTCACTGCATCGCCGAGCTTGTTGAGCATCTGCGCGGCGAGCTCGAAACAAAGGTCCATGTGATCCGCGCGGATATGCATGAGGATGTCGCCGGGCGTCGCGATCGCGCGGCGCTCGCCCGAGCCGAACTCGCGAAACGGATGCAGCGACGCGGGGCGCGGCGCGCCGAAGAGCATGTCCCACGCATCGGCGCTGAAGCCGCATACGCAGGACAAATTCGCGGTCGGCGCGCGCGTGCCGACCGCGCGGACCAGCGCCGCGATGTCGCCGCACCATGAGCGCACGACATCGGCCTTGCCTTCGCCGCGCGCCACGGTGGCGACGATGAAGATCGCGCTTCGGGAAATAGGATCACAGACGGCTTGTGGTTCGGGTGTGTTGTTTGGCATCTGAAAAGATAACCTGAAGTTTCATAGGATCATAAGCTGGCGTATCACTGCTGCGAACCGACGATACACCAAGTTCATGTGATCAATACCCGAAATCGCACGGTTATGTAACATCACGGAGCGCCAAACTTCGTGATCCAATCATCTTCATCGACCGACAGGAGCGACTGTGAAACTGACTGACTTCGATACGCTGACCTTCGACTGCTACGGCACGCTGATCGACTGGGAAACCGGTATCTTCGAAGCGCTGCGTCCGCTGCTGGATCGCGTTCAGCCCGCGCTGACTCGCGATCAGGTGCTCGAGGCCCATGCGCGTCACGAGTCGTCGCAACAGAAGTACACGCCGGGCAAGCGCTATCAGGAGTTACTGGCTATCGTGTACAAGCGGCTCGCGGAAGAGTGGGGCGTTTCTTTCACTCAGGAAGATTGCATGGTCTATGGCCGCTCGATTCGCGACTGGCCCGCATTCCCCGATTCCGCCGATGCCCTTCGATATCTGAAGCAGCATTACAAGCTCGTGATTCTGTCGAATGTCGACAATGAGAGCTTTGCCCATAGCAATGCAAGGCTACAGGTGGAGTTCGACGCAATCATTACGGCGGAAGATATCGGATCTTATAAGCCTTCGCCGCGCAATTTCGAATACATGCTGGAAAAGCTGGGCGAGCGCGGAATCCGCAAGGAAAAGATCCTGCATACGGCCGAAAGCCTTTTCCACGATCACAAGCCTGCGAATGGTTTTGGCCTTGCATCGTGCTGGATTTATCGCCGTCATTCGCAGCCCGGCTTCGGCGCGACGATGGACCCGGGCGTTCAGCCGAAGATCGACTTCCGCTTCAACAGCATGGCCGATCTGGTCGAAGCCCATCAGAATTCGCTTTAGTCGAAGTCGACTTCGCCGCCGCGTCGCAGCGCGTCCAGACGCCGGATCTGCGCGGGCATGATGCGGCCCAGCGACAGCGGCGGAAGGTCGTCGAGACTGAAGAACTCGACGGCATCGGTTTCCACGCCGATCACATTGCCGGTTCCCACGATCTCGCCGAGAAAGACGAGCTTCCAGATGTGAAAGACCGACGGCGGATGCGGGTGCTTCGCCGTATCCCACGCGGCCAGCAGCCGCACGATGTCGACCGTATAGCCGCTTTCCTCACGCACTTCCTTCGCGGCATTCTCCGCAGGCGACAGGCCGACATCCGCCCAGCCGCCGGGAAGCGACCACAATCCATCGGCTGCTTCGCGCACGAGCAGGATGTGCCCGGACTCGTTGAACACGGCGCATCTGACGTCGAGCTTCGGGTTCGCATAACCCGACTCGAATGCGAAAAGCTCCGCCACTTCGCCCGCTTTCATCGATGCGATCTCGGCAAGCTGTTCATGCGCGATCGTCGCTATTTCTTCGTAGCGTTCCTTGTCGAATGCGCCGTTCGTATAGTGCAGTCCCGTTTGTGCGAGGGCCAACAGGCGTCGCGCTTGTTCGAGTCGTCGATTCGAGGACATGTTCATTCCTGCGTTTCCATGTATGACTGTGCGGTCGTGAGCAGCGGGTGCTCTAAGGTTCGAAAGAGCGGTGAGTTTTGCTTGCGCCTCGTCGCAAAATCGATGCATGCGACGCTTTACCGCAAGCATCTTGCGCCGGACCGTTTTCTGCATTACGGCGCAGGGAGGCGGCCGCCTGCCGCGGCGAGCGTCAAGCTGGACTGACGGTTTCCTATGGTTTCTCATCGATTCGACGATATCGCTAGCGTTTCATTTTTTCGTCGTCAAGGCGGCAAGATTACTTATACTCGGATCTATGCTCTGGCCCATTACGGTCGGCATAATGTCATCTATCAAAATGACAATCGTAATTCGATCCGTAGCCGCAAAGATATGAGCGAACAACGAACAAAACGAGACCCCGAGGGGACGCGGCGGCGCATTCTGGAGGCCGCCACGGAGCAATTCACGAAGTTCGGCCTCGCGGGCGCGAGAGTCGACGCCATCGCCACGGCCGCGGGCACGAACGAGCGCATGCTCTACTACTACTTCGCGAGCAAGGAAGGGCTCTACGTCGCCGTGCTCGAAGCGATGTACATGCAGTTCTCGCAACGCGAGCAAGGCCTCAATCTGTCCGGCCTGCAACCAGCGGAAGCGGTCCGCGAACTGGCTCATTCGATCTGGACGCATCTGCGGGAAAACCCTCAGTGGCTGAGTCTCATCAACAACGAGAATCTGCACGAAGGCCGTTATCTGGAGCGTTCGAGCCATTTGCGCGAGACCATTTCGCCAGTGGTCGATCTGCTGCGCGCGACGCTCGAACGTGGCGCCGCCGCCGGACACTTTCGTCAGGGCGTCGATCCGCTCGATTTTTACGTGACGCTCGTCGGCATGGGCTATTACATCGTGTCGAACCGCTTCACCATCGACATGTTCACCGGCCGCAATTACGCCGAGCCCGAACGTCAGCACGCGATCGCGGAGATGCATCTCGACATGTTGCTCACCTACCTGCGTCCAACCAACTGACCAACGCGGGTCTGGACGTCATGCAAAAGTTGCATAGCCGTATGCGACAGTAGCATTCACGTTTTTTGTGCCTTCCCTAAGATTCCAACCTGACACAAGAAAGCGGCGCATCGACTTCGATGCGCCTGCCATTCCCGAGCGCGCGCGCGGGTTACGACCGATCGTTCGTGCGTCATCCCAAGTCAGGACGGAAATTCATGCTCGCGCCCATCGAACGTATCGAACACGATCTGCTCGGCGATCTCGCCGTGCCCGCCAACGCGTACTACGGCGTGCACACGCTGCGCGCGCTGCAGAACTTTCCGATCACAGGCATCGCCATTTCCGCTTACCCGAATCTCGTCGATGCACTGGCGAGCGTGAAGGAGGCGGCCGCGCTCGCCAACCACGAACTCGGCGTGCTGAGCGAAGTGAAAATGCAGGCCATCGTGCACGCATGCAGGCAAGTGCGCTCGGGCACGGCGCGCGAGCATTTCGTCGTCGATGTGATTCAGGGCGGCGCGGGCACGTCGACGAACATGAACGCGAACGAAGTCATCGCCAATCTCGCGCTCGAACATCTCGGGCATCGACGCGGCGAATACGGCGTGTTGCACCCGAACGAGGACGTGAACCTCGGCCAGAGCACCAACGACGTCTATCCGACCGCACTGAAGATCGCCACGTACGCGGGCATCATGCAACTGATCGAAGCGATGGGCGTGCTGCGCGCATCGTTCGAACGCAAGGCGCTCGAGTTCCGCGACGATCTGAAAATGGGCCGCACGCAGCTTCAGGACGCGGTGCCGATGACGCTCGGCCAGGAGTTCAGCACCTTCGCCGTGATGCTCGGCGAGGACGAAGCGCGCTTGAAGGAAGCGGCGAGACTGATCTGCGAAATCAATCTCGGCGCCACCGCGATCGGCACGGGCATCAACACGCATCCGCGCTACGCGCAGCTCGCGTGCAGGCATTTGAGCGACGTGACCGGCATCGCGCTGACGACATCGCCGAATCTCGTCGAAGCGACGCAGGACGTCGGCGCATTCGTGCAGCTTTCCGGTGTGCTGAAGCGCGTCGCGGTCAAGCTCTCGAAGACCTGCAACGATCTTCGTCTGCTGTCGAGCGGACCGCGCGCGGGACTCGGCGAAATCAACCTGCCGCCGGTGCAGGCCGGGTCGAGCATCATGCCGGGCAAGGTGAATCCGGTGATTCCGGAAGTTGTCAATCAGATCGCGTTCGAAGTCATCGGCAACGATGTGACCGTGAGCTTCGCCGCCGAGGCGGGCCAGCTTCAGCTCAATGCGTTCGAGCCGATCATCGCGCACAGTCTCTTCAAGAGCATCGCGCATTTGCGCGCGGGATGCCTCACGCTCGCGTCGAAATGCGTCGACGGCATCAGCGCGAATCGCGACCGCTTGCGCGCGATCCTCGAAAGCTCGATCGGCATCGTGACGGCGCTCAATCCGTATATCGGCTACACGCATTCGACGGAAGTCGCGAAGGAAGCGCTCGTGTCCGGCAAGAGCGTGGCGCAGATCGTCATCGAAAAAGGGCTGTTGAGCCCGTTGCAACTCGACGAAATCCTGCAGCCCGCGATGCTGACGCAGCCGCGCGGCATCGCGTCGGCGGCTTGAGACGCCGTTTCGCGCCAGCCGGAGTAGACTGTTTTGGCGGTGTGCCTGCCGCGAAAGGAGGTTGCGATGAGATTCGCCGATATGTTCAAGCGCCCGAAACGCGGCGCGACGGCTGCTCCCGGGGACGCGGAGCCTCACCACGAGGAACACGCGAAATCGGTGCAGAAAGAGGCGCGCAAGCTGTGGGACGTCATTGGCCGAAATCGCCATAAGAGCGCGAAGTGGCACTAGCGAAGTGGCGTAGGAAGCGGGCCCGGGAACGAAAGTCCCGGGCCCGCAACGTTTTCAGGTCGTGATCCAGTTGGTGTGCGAAGGGAAGAGCGTGCCGAGCACGGCGGGCGAGTACGTGTTGGGAACCGGCACCGGCTTGCCCGCCACCATCACGAGGCCCAAACGCTGCGCGACCGACACATGCGCGCCAATGTCCTGCGGAAACGCGAACGGGCCGCGCGGCCCGAATGGACGCAGCGAGAAGGGCGGCTCCGTCCACGGCGAATGCGACTTGCCGAGAAAATCCGGCTGCAGGGACCAGGGCGGCGTCTTCAGACGCATGCCGATGGCCGGATCGGCGAGGCGCTTCAGCATCCATTCGCAGGCGATATCCGAAAGCCCCGATTCGGCATTCGGATAACCGCCGCCGACATCCGCGTGAGCGCCCGCGAACAGCACCTGCGTGATGCCCTCGCGTGAATCCCACAGCGTCGGCGTGAAATCGCCGCGCTGCTCGTCGAGACTGATCGCGTGAATGCCGAACTTGACCTTCGGGCTGAGCGCGGTATCGGCGAAGCGGAACAGATCGACCGTCGAATCCTTGCTGTCGAGATAAATCGGAATGCCGAGCGCGCCGACCGTATCCCAGACGCCGATGGCGCGAATTTCATCGACGGGCAGCGTGTCATCCGGCTGCAGTCTCGCTAACGCGAGCGTCGGATCGAAATTGACGATCTTTTCGAGCAACCCCCGCAGTCCGCCCGCGTTGCGCGCCGGCGGTCTCGCCTCGCGATACTTGCGCCACGCGAGTATGCCCATGCGATACGCGAGCGCCTTGTCGTTCACGTCGTAACGGCTCGTGTCGAGCACGCCGACGCTCGCGATCATTCCGCCGAGCGCGCGCGCCGTGTACGCGCCGCGGCTGAAGCCCATCAGGATGATGCGGTCGCCCGGCCGGTAGTGACGCGATATGAACGTATAGCCCCGCACGATGCGCGCGATGATGCCATCGCCGAATGCGCCGCCCACGAGTTTCGCGATGACGTTGCGCGAATCGCCGACGCCATGCAGATATTTCGCGACCTGTCCGTCCGGCCCCGGTTCGGCGATTTCCTGTTCGGAGGCGAGCAGCGTGGACGCGGGGTCCGGTTCGCCGGACAGCAGCATGAACGCCTTGAATACGTTCGTGGGATCCGGCGTGCCGTCGTTGTCGTGATCGGTGTCGGGACCGTTCCAGGTTCCATCCGCGCAGAAAATGATGTTCTTGCTCATGATGCACCTTCCTTTCCATCGTGACGCCGCAAGCACTCGCTCAGTATGTCTTAGTGTCTCGGCGATCGATCGGCAAGCCGCACGTCTTCTGCGAACGACGCTTTGGCCGAAAGAGCCTAACCGAGATCGAATGGCGGCTTTACTTTTGCAAAAGGACGGGTTTATAAAGGAGCCATCCTTGAAAAAAACTCAATTATGAAAGTCACGCTCGACGAGCTTCAGACCTTCGCGACGGTCGTCGATACAGGCTCCATCACGGCGGCTGCGGAGCAACTGGATCAGACGGTTTCGGGCGCGAGCCGCACGCTCGGCCGCCTCGAAGAGAAACTGCAGACGACGCTCCTGCGCAGGACCACGCGCCGCCTCGAACTGACGGAAGAGGGCAGGAGCTTCCTGCAGCATGCGCGCGAGATCATCGACGCGGTGGAGAGCGCCGAAGAGCAGGTCGCCGCGCGCCGCGAACGGCCGTCGGGCCTCTTGCGCGTCGATGCCGCGACGCCCTTCATGCTGCATGTCATCGTGCCGCTCGTCGCGGGTTATCGCGAGCGCTATCCGCATGTGGAGCTGGAGCTGAACAGCAACGAAGGCGTGATCGATCTGCTGGAACGCCGCACCGATGTCGCGATCCGCATCGGCAAGCTGAAGGATTCGACGCTGCATAGCCGTCCGATCGGCAGCAGCCGCATTCGCGTGCTGGCGACGCCGCATTATCTGGAAACGCACGGGCATCCGAAGCGCGTCGACGAGCTCGCCAATCACGCGCTGCTCGGCTTCACGCAGCCGGAATCGCTCAACGTCTGGCCGCTCGCGGGGCGCGATGACGAGCCGTATCGCATCAAGCCGAGCATCGCTTCGTCGAGCGGCGAGACGCTGCGGCATCTCGCGCTGGAGAGTGCGGGCATCGTGTGCCTGTCGGACTTCATGACGCTGCGCGACCGGCGCGAAGGGCGGCTCGTGCAGATTCTCGCGCGTCATACGCAGGAAGTGCGGCAGCCGATCAGCGCCGTCTACTATCGCAACACGGCGATCTCCGCGCGCATCGCTTCGTTCGTCGACTATCTCGCGCAAGCCGTGAAGACCACGGAGTTCGCGCTGACCGGCAATCGCTGACACTCAGCCCGCCGACTCGACCGCGAGCAGATTGAGCACGAGCAGAATCGCGGCCTGATTGTCGGCGCTGATCGCGATGCCGAGCGTGCCGCCGATCCATCTGCCGATCTTCGTCGCGGCGAAATCCGCGCTTTGCGCCGACTTCTTGAGCGTCACGCCGAGCCTCACGGCCCGATAGTGGTACGAAGGGATGTGATGCCGCGTCGCGAGCGCGAACAGGCCGCCTTTGTCCTCCGAGCACCATCCGAGCGTGCCCGCGAGAACCAGTTGCTCGTACCGGTCCAGGCCGTCGATGAACGCGCGCGCGAGACGCCGCACGCGCGCTTCGTCGAGGCCGTACTGCATCAGCACCGAGGCGACAGGATCGTCGGGCGCGTGCGCGTGCTCGTCTATCTGCGCGGCGACGCCGTCGAGTTCCATCGACACATCGCGCTGATTGCTCGCGCTGCGCAGACAATCGATCAGAAAGCGCCTGAAATACGTGCATACGGCGTAGCCGCTCGACGGCGCGCTGTGCTCGCTCGCGTGCGATTCGCCGTGGCCCGGTTCGAGCCGCAGCACTTTCGCGTAGATGAACTGCGCGACGAGTTCTTCCTTGTCCTCCTTGAGCGATTGCAGCTCGGGCGGATGATAGCCGCGCAACGCGCCTTTCACGAGGTTGTAGATCGAAACCATTTCGTCCTGCGACAGATGCGTGCGCCGGCGCCAAAGGTCGGTGAGCATCGAGGGCGCACCCGTCTCCTGGACGGGATTCATTGTCAAGGTCTCCACGTTGTCAATCCCCTCAAATCGGTGGCAACGTGATGAGTATGGTTTTCTCCTATTAAACGACCAATATGAAGTTAGTCATATCCGTCGACTAGAACTTTCGGGTAAACCGGGCGGATCAACGCAGCAAGGGGATGACAGATGCAAGGCGATCGTGAGCACGGCGAGACCGACGAGGACGTCGCCAGTGCGCTCTACGCGGCGGACCCCGCATCCTTCGTCGCGCATTGCTGCGCGATCGCGCTCTTCTATCCGGCATTGCTGTCACGCCCGCACGCCGGATGGCTCGTCTTCGGCTGCGTGCTCTTCCACGCGGGCGCGAATGGTCTCGCGATCGGTCTTTGGGCCTGGCGGCGTCACGATCCGCTTCGTTTCGGCGCGCGTCGATGGATCGGCCTGCATGCGCTGCGAAACGTGCTGCTTCACGCGGCGCCGGGCATCGCGATCTGTTTCGCGTTCCAGAACGAATCCGCCGGATCGGTCGCCGCGCAGGCCGTTCTGCTCGTCACGCTGGCCGCGCTTGCCTACGGTTCGAACGGATTGAGCGTGCGCAACCTGTCGGGCGCGGTGCTGACGCTGCTTCTGCCCGTCACGATTGCGAGCCTGATGCAGCCCGCCGATGGCCGTTTCGGATTGGGCGTCGTGCTTGCCGTGTTCGTCGTTGCGATCCATCTTTTCGGCTCGCAGTATCGGCGTCTTTTTCGCGGCATCGTGAAGGCGCGCGTCGAGCAGGAGCGGCTCGCGCAAACCATCGCGCTGCAGAAAAGCGTGATCGAGGAAGCGAGCCTTGCGAAGACGCGTTTTTTCGCGGCCGCCAGTCACGATCTGCGCCAGCCGCTTCACGCGATCGGCCTGCTCGCGCAGGCACTCACCGACGGCCGCGCGAGCGCGCAGGAGCGCGATGACTCCGCGCAGCACATCATCGCCAACGTCGACGCGCTGAATCAGCTCTTCAATCAGGTGCTCGACCTCGCGCGCATCGAAAGCGGCGTCACGCAGGTGATTCCGCAGCATTTCCTGATGTCGGAGCTGCTCGCGCGCATCGAGCGGCAGTTCCGGCCCGCCGCCGCCGCGAAGGGGCTGGCGTTGCGCATCGCGCCGACGTCGAGCGTCGCCTTCACCGATCCGGTGCTGCTCGAACGCGTGATCGGCAATCTCGTGTCGAACGCCGTGCGCTACACCGAGCGCGGCTCGATATGGATCGGCGTGCGTCACGGCGGCGATCCGGAGCAAGGTCATATCGAAGTGCGCGATTCGGGCATCGGCATCGCGCCCGACGAACACGCGCTCGTCTTCGAGGACTTCTATCAGGCGCCGCTCGCGCATCACGGCGCGCGCGAGGGACACGGCCTCGGTCTCGCGACGGTGCGCCGTCTGACGCGGCTGCTCGGCGGCGAGCCGACGCTGCGCTCGGAGCCGGGACGCGGCACGACGATCCGCGTGCCCGTGCGCTTCGGCGATGCGAATCTCGTTACGTCGAGTCTGTGCGCGCCGCTGCCGGTCATCGGATGCATCGAAGGACGCCATGTGCTGTGCGTCGACGACGATCCCGCGAATCTCGATGCGCTCAGCGCCTTGCTCACGCGCTGGGGATGCAGCGTGCGCGGCTGTCGCGACGAGCTGGCGGCGGTGCGCGCCATTTCCGAGGGCTTCGTGCCGGACGTGCTGCTGTGCGATTACCAGATCGACCGCCACGAGACCGGCGCGGAAGTGCTTCAGGCCGTGCGCGAGGCGTTGCGGCGGCGCGGCCACGGCGAGCCGGCGAGCGTGGTGATTACGGGCGACATGGCGTCGCCCGGCCTCGCGGCGCTCGTCGCCGCCGGTTTGCCGGTCCTGCACAAGCCCGTTACGCCGACGCGCCTGCGCCGCACGCTCGACATGCTGCTTCAGCCGCGCGGACAGGACGAAGCGGCCTGAGCGCGGCGCGCCGCTCAGAGCGTGCGCCCGCCTTGCAGCCAGCCGTTGATGAGCGCGATCGCCGAAGAACGGTTGTGCACGCCGAGCGCACGAAAAATCACGGAGAGATGAACCTTGACCGTGCCTTCGGCGACCTGCAATTCGCGCGCGATCATCTTGTTCGTGCAGCCGCGATGCACGAGCCGCATGATTTCGCGCTGACGCGGCGACAGGTTTTCCATCAGATGCAGATGATGCGGCGCGAGCGCGGGCGCCGCCGTGTTCGTCATCGGGCGCGGACGTTCGGCGGCGCTCTGGCGCGCGAGCCGCGACGGCGACGGATCGATCAGGCTCAGCGCCTCGATCGGCACATACGCGCCGCCGGACAGCACGAGCTCGATCGCCTTGACCATCACGTTGGCGGGCTCGCGCTTGGGCACGAAGCCGAGCGCGCCCGCGGCGAGCACCGCGCGCATCTCGTCGACGGATTCTTCCGCCGACAGCACCACGAGCGGCAGCGCCGGATTCGCCTTCAGCAGCGCCGAGAGCGACGCCGCGCTTTCCATGCCCGACATGTGCAGATCGACGATCGCGAGATCGTGATTCGCTTCCGGACGCGCGGCGGCGGCGAGCGTCTCCCAGTTGTCGGCTTCGTCGAACTGCGCGTCCGGATCGATGCCGCGCAAAAGCGCCTTGACGGCCTGGCGGATCAGTTCGTGGTCATCGGCGACGAGAAACCTCATGCGCTTCCCCGATAGGTTCCGTCATTGCGTATCGTCGACGCACAGGTCGGGATCGCTGACGACGCAATCCGCGCTCGGCATCGCGGGCCCGCCGCGCACGCGCACGCCGGTCTCCTTCGCGGAGATGCGCAAGCCCTTCGGCAAGAGCACCCACATTTGCGTCGGCTGCTTCATGCGGCTCGCCTGCTGCTGGGCCTGCGGTCCGGTGCCGAAGAAATAATCGGCGCGCACGGCCCCGCGAATCGCGCCGCCCGCGTCCTGCGCCATGAGCAGGCGCGTGATGGATGCCCCCGCCGGCCCGCCTTCGCTCGCGTTGACGAAGACGGGCGCGCCGAGCGGCGTCGTGCGCGGATCGATCGCGGCCGAGCGCCCGGCGGAAAGCGGCACGCCCAATGCGCCGATGGGTCCGGCGGGCGAATCGGGGATCGTGCGGAAAAAGACGTAGCTCGGGTCCGATGCCGCGAAGGCATAGCCGATCGGCGCGCTCTTCGCGAGCGATGGCGTCGCGGTCTTGTCCGTGGCGCGGTCGGATGGCGCGGCCGGCGCGCTCACCCGCGCCGGACGCGCGGCGGGAACGGCGGCGCTCTTCGCGAGCGTGAAGCCGCGCAGAAGCGGCGATTGCGGCGGACCGTCGGCGTCGCCATGCACGGCGGGCGATGCGCCGTCCGCGTCCGCATCCTGAGCGCCGCGCAGGAGCGAGGACTGAGGCACATCGTCGGAAGCCGCGCCGCCGACATCGTTTTTTGCGTTCTGCGTGCTCACGCTGCCTTCTTCCAGATCGATCTCCACGCCGCGCACCAGAATCTTGCGACCCTTGCTTCCCGCGCTCGCGACGGGCGGATTGAACGCGAAGCCGTTCTGTTCCGCATAGGCGAGACGGATGACGCTCTTGCCGTCGGGCAGCACGATCTTTCCCGCGCCCTGTAATTGCATAGAGTAGAGCATCGCGGGGTCTTCCACATAGGCGAGCACGGGCGCGCGGCTCATGCCGCGCTCGATATCGGCGCGCGCGTAGTAGGGCACGATATCCGCGCCTTCGCGGCGCAGCCGCAGCTTCTTGTCGCGGATGTCCGGCACGCTGTCGCCGACGCGCAGCGTGTACGTCTTGCCGCTCATCGATACGGTCGACAGCGGAACGACGTTGCGTCCTTCGATGCGCGCCGGAACCGGCGTGCCGCGCGCGCCGGGCGGCAGGCGGCGGGCGTCGAGGAACAGCATGTCGGTCGGCACGCCGTAGACCGGATAGACATACGGCGCGCGGCGCTCGCGGCTGCCCTTCAGGATCGGCTCGTAATAGCCGGTCAGGACGCCGCGCGCGCTTCTGTCGACATTGAGGATCTGATAGACCGTGAAGTTTTCCTCGAAGAAGCGGCGCACCGCGGCGGCGTTGCGCGCATCCACGCCGCGCGAGGCCGCGCAGGGCGCCGCCCACGCCGGCTTGCCGCTCAGCACGCCGCAACTGCGCCGGAACGCGTCCCAGGATTCGGCGACGTTGTCGGTCGCCCAGCCGGGCAGGCTCGCGAAGGCGACGGGCGTATAGAGTGCGTTCTTCGTCGCGAAAGGCGTGGCGTTCATGCCGACCGACGCCGACGGACTCGCCGGCGACGGATTCGCGATGCCCGGCTCCGCGCCTGTCGCGCTGACCATGCGCGCGTCGTCGCCTGGCGCGGAGGGCGGCGCGGCCTCATCGACGCGCACGGCGGGCGAGGGCGGCGCGCCCGCGCATCCGGCGAGCGTGGCCGCGGTCAACGCAAGGGCGGCGAAGGCGGCGAGCGGATGCGCCGTTCCGGATGAAGCGCCCGGCGCGATGCCCGGCTGCGCGGCGACGCCGCTCGTTCGTGATGCCATGGTGCCCTCGTCTCGCGGCCGAAGCGCTTCGCTTTCGCTTCGAATTTCTCTATTTAGACGAACGGACGACATCGATTTTGAAGGTCGCCGCGCCATACGCGACGGGACACGACGGCGCGTTGCCGCCGCACGCCGGCACGCCCGCGAACGGCGATGCGCTGAGCGTCCGCTGCGCAGCCGCCGCGTTCTGCGCCTCGGGCGAGAGACTGGCGAAGACGGCGTCGTGCGCGAGACCGAGCGCCGGGAACTCGCGCGGCGCGGCGGAAACGATCGCGACGAAATGATTCGCGCCGACGGGCTCGCCCGCCTGCATCGGCCAGCTCGGACGCGGCAGCACGAGACGCTTCTTCCTGCCGATGCGATTGTCGGTATCGAGCGCGTTCGGAAACAGTTGCAGATATTGATTCGCCGGATCGACGACGAACACATACACATAGCCGTCGCGATTGCTCGTGATCGCGAAGCGCAACAAGTCGCGGTCGACGACGGCGCGCGCGACGGGCACGTCCACCTTGACATCGAACGACGGATCGGCGAGCGAAACGATGCGCGCGAATTCGCCATCGGGCGTGAAAGGCGGCAGCGCGGCGGGCGGCGGAGGCGGCGGCGCTTCGGGCGCGACCTCCGGCGCAGGCGCCGAAGCCGCGACGACCGCCGAAGCAGCGACGCGCTCGGCCGAAGGCGCATGATGCGACGTGAAGCGCGGCACGAACCATCCGAGCGTCGCCGCCGCGCCGAGCAGACACGCGGCGCCGGCCGCCCAGCCGATACGCCTGCGCGCCGCGCTTTTCGCCGTGCGCGGCGCGGGCGCGTCGTCGAGCGAAATGCCGAGCTCGGCGGCGAACTGCCGGTCGGTCTGCGGCCGATGCGCGGGCGCAACCGCGAGCGCATGATCGATCGCCTTCAGGAATCGGTCGGAGTAACGGCCCGCCGCCAGTTTCGCGAGCGGCTGATAACTGTCCTTGACCACGCGCCCGACCGAAGGCGGCGGCGTTCGCCCGGTGATCGCGAAATAGACGAGCGCGGCGAGCGCGTAGTGATCGGTCCACGGTCCTTGCCGCATCGACGGCACTTCGGCGTACTGTTCGATCGGCGCGTAGCCCGGCTTGAGAATCACCGTGAGCGCCTGCGTCATGTCGCCGATCACGCGCCGCGCCGCGCCGAAATCGAGCAGCACCGGCCGATGGCTTTCCTCCAGCAGGATGATGTTGTCCGGCGCGATATCGCGATGAAAACAGTCGGACGCGTGCAGCACGGCGAGCGCGTCGATGAGCGGCGTGAGCAGCGCGCGCAGCCAGGCTTCGTCGGGCGGCTTTTTCATCGCCCGGAGCGTTTCCTTGAGCGTCACGCCCTTGTAGTAGGGCATCGCCATGTAGGCGGTGCCGTTGGCCTCCCAGAAGCGGTACACCTTCACGAGCGACTGATGATCGAAGCGCGCGAGCAGCCGCGCCTCGTCGTTGATGAAGCTCTTGAGACCGGCGCGGAACATCGGCTCGTAGCGGCCGGACTTGACCTGAACCTGCGTCACGCCGACGCGCGAGGCGAGCGCCGCCGGCATGTATTCCTTCACCGCGACGTAGCGGTCGAGCGAAGTATCGAAGGCCAGATAGACGATGCCGAAGCCGCCCTCGCCGATGAGCCGCACGATCTCGAACTCGCCGAGCCGCGTGCCGGGCGGCAGGATGCTGTGCGCGGGCGGCGCGTCGGACGTCGATGAAGGCGCGCCCGCGCCCGCCACGTCGGACCGACGCACGCGCGCGCCGCTGACGATCACCGTCTTGTCGTCGCCCGCGTCGCCCGGATTGGTTTCGGTCTTGCCGGCGTTGCCGGTCGTGCCGCCGCCTTCTTCCGGTAGCCTGCCCGTCGCATTCATGATCCGCAGTCCCGCAGCAGGGTGATGAAAAGCGCCGTGTCGGGCAGGCCGTACGCCGGCCAGATCGTGATCGGGCGCGGCGCGCGATCGTCGCGATCATCGCGATCGTCGGGCTCGTCGGAAGCGGGCGCCGTCTGCGCGGCGGTCCACAGGCTCATCCCTTGGATCTCGGTTTGCCAGAGCGGCGCGAGCGTGCGCGCGAGTGAATCGGGCAGCGTCGCGGCCGATTGCGCGATCCACGGTTCGTCGAGCATGGCGGCGCGCGTGCCGGCGTTCGCCGGCTGCGGCACCGGCAGCGCGGCGAGCTGTTCGTCGAGCCGCTCGATGCTGTGATCGAAATCGAGCGCGGCGAGCGCGACATTCTCGATCGCCGAAAGCCATTGCCAGAGCGCGGCGACTTCGCCGCCCGTCGATGGCGCCGCCTGCAGCGACGCCGCGATCGTCAACGGAAAATGCCGCCCGACGCGGTCCACCGACGCCATCACCACGCCCGTCCAGCATGCGCCCAGCGTCGGCGCGATGGCGCCGGGCATCGCGAAAAAGCGCCACACCGGGCACGTCAGATAGATCGAGAGCCACGCGTCGCCGAGCGCGAGCTGCGTTTCGCCGACGCGCTCGGCGAGCCATGCGTCCCACGGCGCGACGAACGCGTCCGACAGCCGCCGCGCCGCGAAATCGCCGAGCGACGGCAGCTTGCCGTACCAGCCTGCGATCGCCGCGCCGTCGTCCGCGAGCGTGCCGCCGAGCGCGTCGTTCATAGCCGCTCCGGACAGGAGAACTTGCGCAGATCGGCGAGCCGGAACGGATTCTCCACGCTGTTCGCCGTCACTTCGAAGCGCGTCTTGCGCCCTTCGACATCGAACGTGACGATGAAGCGCTCCGGCTGATCGGTCGGCTGCACGTCGAGCCGGTCGAACATGCGAAACAGCGCCCACGGCCCCTCGAACACCAGATTGCTCGCGCCGCTCGTCGGCGGCGGCGTGAGTTGCAGGCTCACGCGTCCCGAGCCGCGCGTGCCGGGCCACTGAATCGCGGTCGCGATCTGCGGGCCGTGCGCGTAGGTGAGCACTTGCCCGTCGACGTCGAGCGTGAAGGAGAGGATCGACGGGTCCATGTCGAGCGGCTTGAACTGCAGCGCGAGCGCGGGCGACTTGCCGCCGCCGCGGAAGAACACGCCGCGGATCGTCGCGGCGCGCTCGAACTGCGCCAGACCGGCCGGACTGATCTGCGACGCCGACGAATCCGACTTCTTGAACGCCCACGGCTTCGCGGAAACATCGACGTCGGGCGCGAGGTTCTTCTGGAAGAAATCGTCGAACCTGCCGCCCGGCGCGAACAGCGTGCCGAAGTCTTCAGGCAGCACGTCGCGCGCGGAATTCGGGTTGAACGGATAACGCCCGCCGACCGCGCGAACGCAGAACGCCGAGATCGACTCCTTCAGGTCCGCCGACAGATTCACGCGCCGCGCCTCCTGCGACTGCGCCGCGCCCTGGCTGCCGAGATCGAGCAGCGCGGTGCGGATCGGCTCGGGCATGCGCGCGGCCTGCGTGCGCAGCTTCGCCGGCGCGTCCGATGGCGGCGGCGCGGTCTTCTGCTGCAGGGCTTCGTCGGTGGCGCTGAGATACGTGTAGACATCGTTGATGACGGCGAGCGTCTGCGCGATCGGCGCAGGCTGCCCCGCGCCCGGGCTCGTCACGAGCGCGCGCAGGCCGGTGAACCGGTCATCGACGATGCTTTCCAGTTGAGCGCCCGGCGCGACCGGCGCGATCTGCGTCGGATCGGCCCCGCGAATCACCTTCAGCAGCTTTTCGCGCGCCGCGCCGAGCTTGTCGCCCGCGCGATCGACGACGGTCGTTTCGCTTTCGGGCTTCGCGCCGAGCGTCGTTTCGCGCGACGCCGCCTTCGCGAGCGCGGCGAGCGGCGAATCGGGCGCGGAGAGAATGCGCGCGATCTGCGTCGATTGCGACAGCGTGTCGGCGCGCACGATGCGGACATCGTTCAGGAACTCGGTCCAGATCCGCGCGTAATCCTGAAGATAGAGCAGCCGCACGTCCTCGGTGATGCGCTGCATCGCCGCCGGATCGCCGCGCGGCAGGCCGCCCTGATCGCGGATGCCGAGCACCCACGGCTCTTCGGCGGCGAGCTGGGCGGCGGTTTCATCGACGGCTTTCAGGAACGCCTTGTGATAGCCGTCGAACGAATAAAGCCCCGCCACGCCGCGCGTGAGCGGCGCGCCGCTCGAACGCGTGAACACGAGCGACGCGTTCGGCCCGCCCGCGTGCGCGATCGTGAACTCCGGATAATCCGCGCCGACGCCTTGCTGCTTCACGCGCCCGTACACGCGCTGCGCGAGCGTGTTGGCGGCGAGCATGGCGCGCAGATGCGCGACGAGACGCTCGTCGAACGGCAGATTCGGATGCACGAGGCCGCGCGCCAGCAACGCATCGAGATGCCCGGCGAGCGCCGCGCGCTCCTCGTTGCCGACCTCGCGCGGCAGCGAGCGGTCCCAGTCGGTGAGAATCCACGCCTTGAGCGCATCGGCATCCTGATGATCGGGCTGATTCAGCATCAGATACGCCTTGAGCGCTTCGTACGCGTAGCCGGGATTCGCGGGCGTCGCGCCGCGCGCCTGTTCCTCGATGCGCGCCGCGAGCTTCGGCAGGAACAGATCGGTCAGAAGGCGCTCGTACGCGAGCGTCGCGGCGGCGTCGAGTTTCGCGCCTTGCCAGAGGCCCCATTGCATCGCGATCGGCGGATGCGCGGCATCGACCTGAGGCGTCGATGCGAGGCCGCGCACCGCCGACAGCAACGGCAGCAGCGCGACGAGATTCGTGCCCGCCGCCGATGTCCCCGCCACGGCTTCCTTCGCCGCGCGCGCGGTGTGATCGACGTTCGCGACATAGCTGCGATTGCGCACATAGCTCGTGCCCCAGAGTCCGAGCACGCCAGCCGTTACGGCCGCGATGACCGCATACGCGCCGAGCCGCCACAGATGCCGCTTGCGCGCCCATTGCAGATTCGATCCGGCGAGTCCCTGTTCGGCGAACACGACCTGCGTCAGAAGCCGCTCCAGAAAGAAGCTGCGCCCGCTCGACGGACGCGGCGGCTGCACGCCCCGCTCGATGCCGAACGCGCGCGCGAGCGAGCCGAGCACGCGATCGATCGGCGTGCCTTCCTGCGTGCCGCTCGTGAAATAGACGCCGCGCAAAAGCGGTGCATCGTCGTGTTTCGACTGGACGAAGGTCGCGCGCAGCGCATCGGCGACGAGCGGCTTCAACGCGGCGAACTGCTGCGGAAAACTCATGATCGCGGCGCGTTGCGCGAGTCCGCTTTCCGCGTTCAGGCGCTCAGGCAGACGCGCGACGAGCCGCGCTTCGAGCGCGTCCAGCTCGGCATCGATCCGTTCGCCGAATGCGGCCTGCGTGAGCGTGCGTTTCGGCTCGTAGGCAAACGTGAAGCCGAACACCTGCGCGCGCTCTTCCTTCGACATATCCGCGAAAAACTCCGTGAAGCCCGCGAGCAGATCCGTCTTGGTGACGAGCACGTAGACCGGAAAGCGCGTGCCGAACGCCTGCATCAGTTCGCGCATGCGCGCGCGCAAGGTCGATGCGGTTTCGTCGGTGCTCGCGGGCGTCGCGGCGAGCAGATCGGGGACGGCGAGCGTCAGCAGCACGCCGTTGATCGGCTGGCGCGGACGCGTCTTTTTCAGGAGCGCGAGGAAGCCTTGCCATGCGGTCTGGTCGGCGTCGCGGTCGCTTTCGTGGGTCGTGTAGCGCCCGGCCGTGTCGATGAGCACGGCGTCGTCGGTGAACCACCAGTCGCAATTGCGCGTGCCGCCGACGCCGCGAATCTTGTCGGTGCCGAAGCGCTCGGCGAGCGGAAAGCGCAGCCCCGAATGCACCAGCGCCGTGGTTTTGCCCGCGCCCGGCGCGCCGATGAACATGTACCACGGCAATTGATACAGATATTGCCGGCCGGAGAGCGTGACCCAGTCGCGCCAGCCGGGTTTTCTGCCGGACGCGGTAATGCGCGCCTCGCGCAGCACGGCGAGCGCTTCGTCGAAACGCTTGCCGAGCGTCGCGACTTCCGCTTCGCCGGCGCTCGGTGCGGCAGCCTCGCGGCGCGGACTTTCGCTCTGCGCGGCGAGTCCCGCCGACAGCGCCGCCTGCGTGCGCCGCGCACGCCACGCGGCCCAGAGCCGCCGCAGCACGAAGAGCAGCACGACGCAGCCGATCGCGATGTAACGCGACATCGCCGATTCGAGCGGATAGCTGTGCGCGAACGACAGGAGCGGCCCGGCGATCCAGATCGCAGCCGCAACGAGCAGCAGCCCGACGATCAGCAGCAGCACCGGATGAAACAGGATCGAGAGGATTTTTTTCATGTCAGGACCCGGGCTTCGCGAACAGCGTCACTTCGACGCGCCGGTTGCGCGCGCGGCCGGCGGGCGAATCGTTCGGCGCGACGGGATCGGCGTCGCCCTTGCCTTCCGCTTTGAGACGCGAAGGCGCGATTGTCGCCGCGAGCAGGTCGCGCACGTTCGCCGCGCGTTCCTGCGACAGCTCCCAGTTCGAAGGAAAGCGCGCCGAGCGGATCGGCCGGTCGTCGGTGTGGCCCGTCACGAGCACGTTGCCGGGCACCGCCTTCAGCGCCGCCGCGATCCGTTCGATGAGCGGCCGCGTCTGCCCCGACACTTCGGCGCTGCCGGGTTTGAAGACGTTGTCGCCGTGCAGCGTGACGACTGAACGGTCGACGCGGTCATCGACGGCGACGAGGCCATCGCGGATTTCGTGCGCGAGGAATTCCGCGAGACGGGGTTTCGCCGCCTGCGTCACGACGAGAGGACGCTGCGCGCCCGCGCGGATCGAGGCGAGCGTGCCGAACGCGGGATCGGAGAGGCGTCCGAGCTGGAAGCTCATCGCGAGCCACGCCAGCGCGAGCACGAGCAGCGCGAACGCGCCGACGACCCAAACCGGCAGCACGTCGGTCGTGCGCCGCCGCGCCGTCGGCACGCCTTGCCAGTGCGGCGACAGCGCGCGCTCCGGTTCGCCGCGCTCCTTGCGGATCAGTTGATACAGCCGCGCGCGGATCGCGTCGAGCGTCTGCCGGCCTTGCGCCGCCACGCGGTAACGTCCCTCGAAGCCGAGCGCGAGCACCATGCTCGCCAGTTCCAGCAGATGCAGATGTTGCGCGGGCTTCTGCGCGAGCCGCGCGAGCAGTTGAAAGACCTTCTCGCCGCCCCACGCCTCGTTGTGAAACGTCACGAGCAGGCTTTGCCGCGCCCAGACGCCCGCGCCCCACGGCGTGCCCGACGCGGCTTCGTCGAGCATCGTGCAGACGATGTAGCGCGCCGCCGTCACCTGTTCCGCCGGGATGCCGTTGGTGCGCGCCTCGTCCTCGAAGCGGCGCACGCCCGCGGCGAGCGCGTCGCGCAGCGCGGCGGGATCGGCGCACGCGCTCATCGTGCGGATGCGCGCGGCGAGCTGCAACAGCGGCGCGCACGCGGCGACCAGCGGATTCACCGCGCCGCCCGTCGCGAAGGCGGCGTCGAACGCGCGCTGCCCGGAGGCCGCCGCGCCGCTCGCCGAGAACGGTCCCTGCGTGCTTCCGCCGCCCGCGCGGCGCCGCCGCGCGCCGGGGTTGGGCTTGATCATCGTCTGATCGGATTCGAATCCGGCGAAGGGATCGTCGTCGTTCGTCATGTTCGTCGATGACCTCGCTCAATGACGGATCGCCCAGAATTCGAGTTCGAGCGCCGGAAACTCGCCAGCGATGTACATCGCCAGGTTGCCGGTCTGCTCCAGCTCCTTCCACAGCTCGCCGCCGCGATCCAGCTCGAAATAGGAAAAGCCCGCGTGAAACGGAATCTGCCGCGGCGCGACCGGCATCGCGCGCAGGCCGATGCCCGGCAGCGCGAGATTGACGAGATCGCGCAGCTTTTCAGCGGGCGCGATCTTCACCTGCGTCGGAAAGCGCGTGCGCAGCGCTTCGCCCGGCATCTGCGCGTTCGCGGCGAGCACGAAGCCGGCGCTCTTCACGAGCTCCAGATCGTTGATGAGCGCGACGCGCACGCCGGGCTTGCGGCTTTGCAGCTCGATCGCGACGGCGTCGGGTTCGCGCACGATGCCGATCAGTTGCCGCACGTCGCGCATGAGCGGCTCGAACGAAGTCGCGACATCGTCATGGCGATACGGCGGATACGCGAGCACGCGGCGGCGCTCGTCGAACGCGGCGAGATCGCCGGCGAGCGCGAGCGTCGTCTGGTACAGGCGTTCGGGATGCAGCAGCGGCACCTGCAACAGATGCGCGTACTGCGGCTCGAAGCGATTGAGCGTTTGCAGCAGCAGAAAATCGGCGATCTCCGCGACGCCGCCGCGCCCCGGATTCGCGAGGCGGCTCGCCAGGCGGTCCGCATGTTGATGCACGAGGCCGGCGAGTTCCTGCGCATAGCCGAAGAGACGCGGGTCGGCGTGCGCGTGGAGCATCGGCGGGATGTAGCCGGGATCGAGCACGACGCGGTTGTCGGCGCGCCGTTCCAGCACGCGCGCAAGCCCGATGGTCGCGAAGGCGTCGGTCGCGTCGCGCGCGAGCATGAGCCGCACGTTCGGCGCGCCGACGCGAATCTGCGCGACGCGGTCCGTGCTCGTCGTTATATCGGCGACGGAAGTATCCGTCGTGCGAAAGCGCAATCCGTCGATGCGGCCATCGGCAGCGCCATCGGCGTCGAATTCCTTTGCGCCCGCGCGCGCGAGCGGCAGCGCAAGCAACACGAGCTCGTCGCGCGTGCCGGCGGGAATGTCGAGCGGCGGCGGCGCGGGGAAGTCGTCGGGAAAGGAGAACGCGGTGCCGTCGGGCAGCACGCCGAACGCCGACGCAAGCGCGATCTTGCCGAGCCCGAGCGCGATTTCGTCGAGCATCACGGCGGCCCAGCCCCACGACCACGCCTCGGTCGCGCGCGCGTGCGAGCGCACGAGATGCTCGATGAAGCGGTCGTGCTGCTGGAAGTGCTGGGGTTCGAGGAACAGGCCCTCGGACCAGATCATGCGTTGGTGCCAGGTCATGGTGCCTCGTATGGGCTTGGGCTCGATGCTGAAAGAACGATTCAGCGCGGCGGATTTGCAAACCGGCGCGCGCTGTCACTTCTTCTTGCCCGATGGCGGCGGCGCGGGCTGCGCGGCGATCGATACGTCGGCGGCGTCGATACGCACGTTCATCAGCGTCGTCTGGTTCGGCGGCACCGGCGCGCTCGCCCGCCAGCGCGATCGCTCGATGTCGCGATACGCCGCCACGACCGCGACGAACTTCGTGCCGGGCTGCACCGTCTGCTCGACGCTGCGGCTGTCGCCGGGCCGCAGCACGTATTCGTTCTTCGCGTTGAGATCGCCGCCGAGCGTCGCCTGGTCTTTGCCGTAGAGCGTGAAGAAGTCGGCGCTGTCGAAGGCGGCCGTCGTCTTCAGCTCGTACACGCGCACGACGACCGGCGACGGGCGGCCCGCGTGATCGGGATTCGCGCCATCCAGCGCGCTCACGCTGATACGCACGACCGTCGGCGCGGGCGGCGGCGGCGACTTGCAGGCGCTCGCCGCGAGCGCGCAAAAGAGCAGTGCGCAAAGACGCGGACGCGGGTTCTCCATCATCGGATCGTGTGACTTCGCAAGTGGCTTCGGACACCACAACAGACGAACGAAAACGCCGCGCTTTTCAAATCGCTCGCGGTGTTTCGTCTAGTGAGGGCACCGCGCTGGCGCTTCGCCGGTAGCGCCAGTGCGAAGCGGCGGTCATCGAGGAGGGCGTTCGTGAAACCGATCGGGCGGACATGCGCGGGGCTCGCGCTCTTTGCAATGCTTAACGTCTGCGCGCAGACGGCGCAGAAGGCGCATGCGGCCACGGCGGATCAGGCGCTCACGCCGGCCGCGCGTCAGGCCGAAGCCCGCGTGCGCGACGCGGAAACCATCGCGACGCTGTCGCAGGAAGGGCGGCTCCTGCTCGCGCGGGATCAGGTGAAGCTCGACGGCTACGCGTATTGCAGCATGTCGGTGGCGGCGGCCGAGCGCGGCGATTTCCGCGAGAGCATCGAGGCGGCGTCGCGGGCGCTCGTCGTCGCGCGGGAGACGGACAACGCCCATCTCGCCGCGCTGTCGCGGCGCGATCTCGCCATCGCGTACAGCTATGCGGGCGATCTCGACGATGCCGAACGCTACGCGAAGGAAGCCATCGCGGCGGGCGGGAAGAATCCGGAGCAGGTGCTCGCGCCCGCGCACAAGATCCTCGGCGATATCGCGGCGCGGCGCGGCGATCCGTCGGCGGCGCTCGGGGAATATCGCGCGGCGCTCGCGACGGCGTCGGCGCGCTATCGGCCGATGGTGCTCCTCTCGATCACCAACGCGCAGATCGCGACCAGCGACGCGGCCGGCGCGCGCGCCACGTTCGAAGAAACGTCCGGCGTGAAGGACACGTTGCTTGCGCCGTTGCGCAGGCGCATCGAAGGCAATCTGCTGCTCGCGGAGCACAAGCCGCAGGCGGCGCTCGAAGCGTTTTCCGCAAGCGCCACAAAAGGCGGCTCGGACGCGAGCTACGACAACCTGTGGGCGCACGAGGGCATGGGCCGCGCGTATCTCGCGCTCGGCGACCGCGGCAAGGCGCGCGAAGCCTGGCTCGCCGCGCTCGACGATTCGGAAACGATCCGCGCGCGCTTTCGCAGCGACGAGTTCAAGACCGGCCTGTTCTCCGATACGCAGACGGTCTTCGAGGAAACGATCGCGCTCGTCGTCGAGGACGGCGACTACAAGCAGGCGTGGGCGCTTTCCGAGAGAAGCCGCAGTCGCGCGCTGCTCGATGTCGTGCGCAACCGGCTCGCGACGAACGTCGATGAAACGCAACTGAACGGCCGCGCGCTCTCGCTCGACGACGTGACGAGCGCGCTGAATCCCGGCGAGGCGATCGTCGAATATCACGGCCTGCCCGACAAGCTGATCGCGTGGGTCGTGCGCCGCGACGGCATTCAGGGCTTCACGCTGCCGGTTCCGCGAAAGGACATGACGCTCGCCGTCGGCGATTTCCGCACGTCGATCATCCGCGGACGTCCGCAGGCGCTGACCTACGGCGCGAAGCTCGATGCGCTCCTGATTCAGCCGCTCGGCTTGCGGCCGAACGAACGGATCGTCATCGTGCCGAACGGCTCGCTGCATTACATGCCGTTTCAGGCGCTGAGGAACGCGCAAGGGTTTCTGATCCAGCGGCATGCGCTTGCGCTCGCGCCATCGGCGAGCATCGCGGTGCAGCTCGTGCGGCGGCAGCAGCGCATCGCGAGCAATCTCGTCGCGTTCGGCAATCCGCGCATCTCGCCGGAATTCGATCTGCCCGGCGCGGAAGCCGAAGTCCGCGCGATCGGACCGCTCTTCGCGCAGCGCGAGACCTTTCTGCAAGGCGACGTCACGCGCAAGACCTTCAGCGACAACGCGCCCGAGGGCCGCATCGTGCATGTGGCGACGCATGCGCAGGCCGACACCATCGATCCGCTGCATTCGCGCGTGCTGCTCGCGCCCGCGAAACAGCCCGCCGACGGCCCCGACCCGATGCTCGCGCAGGACATCTACAACCTGAAGTTCGATTCGGTCGCGCTCGTCACGTTGTCGGCGTGCGAGACGGCGCTCGGGCGCATCGAGCGCGGCGACGAAATCATGGGCTTCACGCGGGCGTTCTTCTATGCGGGCGCGTCGGCATTGCTCGTGTCGATGTGGCCCGTTTCGGACGAATCGACCGCGCTCACCATGCGCACGTTCTACGGCGCGCTCACGAAGGGCGAGGAAGCCATCGACGCGATGCGCGACGCACAGCTCGCCGTGCTCGCCGACGGCAAGTTCGCTCATCCGTTCTACTGGGCGCCTTTCGATCTGATGGGCAACTGGCGGCTCTCGGTCGCGCGCTGAAAGACGTTTTCCGATCACCGGTGAGGATTGCAGAAGTGAACCACGCCACGAAATCCCCATGCTTTTCCTCACGTTCGAAAGCGCGTGCGGCGGGCGTCGGCATCGTCTGTGCAAGCGCGTTCTCCGCGTGGGCGCAGCAGGTGCCGATGCCGGGCACGGCGCAAGTGCCGAGCGCGGGCACGCTGCTCAACGAGCAGCCGCGTCCGTCGACGTCCGCGCCGCCGCCGGGCGGTTCGAGCGCGCTGCCCGCGCCGCCGGCCGCCGCGCCGGAAGTGCCGGACGGCAAGAAGTTCACGCTGAAGAGCATTCGTTTCGCGGGCAACGAAACGCTGCCCTCGGACACGCTGCTCGCGCTCGTTTCCGACAGGATCGGCCAGGAAGTGTCGATCAACGATCTGAACGCCATGAGCACGAAGGTCGCGCAGGCGTATCGCGAGCGCGGCTATCCGCTCGCGCAGGTCGTGATTCCGCCGCAGGACGTGACGAACGGCGACGTCACGTTCACCGTGCTCGAAGGCAAGATCGGCCGCGTGCGGCTGACGATGGCGCCCGGCGCGCCCGTCAAGGAATCGATGGTGCGCGCGCGGCTCGCCGCGATCGAGCCCGGCAAGCCGCTGCGGCAAAACGAACTCGAACGCACGATGCTCCTGCTGTCGGACCTGCCCGGCATTCGCGTGAGCTCGGCGCTGGAAACGGGCAGCGCGCCCGGCACCGTCGATCTGAACGTGACGGTCGAGCCGACGCGCCGCTGGAACTTCGCGGTTTCCGTCGACGACTACGGCGCGGCGCCCGCCGGGCGCTGGCGGCTCGGCGCGGTGGGACGGCTCGCGTCGCCGTTCGGCATCGGCGACAACCTGGACATCAACCTGCTCGCGGCCGAGCGCGCCGATACCGTCTACGGACGCATCGGCTACGACGCGCCCGTCGATGCGAGCGGCACGCGCGTCGGCATCGCGTATTCGCATCTGTATTACTACCTCGGCGAGCAGTTCTCCTCGCTGAACGCGCATGGCGATGCGGATGTCGTCACCGCGTCGGTGTCGCATCCGCTGATCCGCTCGCGCAGCCAGAACCTGCTGTTGCGCGGCGCGCTCGAATACCGCTCGCTCACCGACAAGATCGACAGCGTCAGCTTCGACAATCCGCAGAAGCTGTATGTGGCGAGCGTCGGGCTGTCGTACGAGAGCCGCGACAGCTTTCTCGGCGGCGGCTTCAACAGCGCGGACGTGCAACTGGCGTTCGCGCATCTGAACATCGATTCGGCGCTCGCCGAGGCCATCGATCAGGGACCGTTCGGGCGCAACACGCAAGGCAACAGCGTGCGCCTCACGATGCAGGCCAATCGCCTGAACGCGATCACGCGCAATACGAGCTTTTTCATCGGCGTGTCGGGGCAATGGGCGAACCAGAACCTCGACAGCTCGTCGCGCATCACGCTCGGCGGGCCGCGTGCGGTGCGCGCGTATTCGCCGTCGGAATCCGTCGTCGATGAAGGGCTGATCGCCACGGCCCAGCTTCGCTATGCGGTGATTCCGTCGCTCACGCTGTCGACGTTTTTCGATATCGGCGTGGGCCGCTACAACGCGCGCTCGATTCCCGGACAGGGCGCGAACACCGTGACGCGCAGCGGCGTGGGTCTCGGCGCGTTCTGGAGCGGGCCGTACGGCATCACCGTGGATGCGAGCGTAGCCTGGCGCACGACCCGCGCCGACACCACCGGCGACGACAAGGTGCCGCGCGTCTACGTGCAGGTATCCAAATCGTTCTAGCGCGGAAACAGGAAACGAGGAGTTCGACATGAGCGACATCACCTGCCTACGGACCCGCAGGCATCGCCGGGAATGGGAGCGCGCGATCAGGCGTTTCGCCAGACGCGCCGCCCGTCACATGGGCGCCGATCTGAGGGTGTCCGCGCTGTTGCCGCTCCTCGTGGTCGTCGCGGCGCCGGGCGCGTTCGCGTTGCCGGTCGGCGAGCAGGTTCAGGCGGGCAGCGTGACGGTCAACCGGCCAAACGCGACGTCGATGACGATCACGCAAGGCTCGCAGAAGGGCATCGTGAACTGGAACGGGTTTTCGATCGCGGGCAACGAGCGCGTCGATATTTCGCAGCCGTCGGCGCAGGCGGTGCTGCTCAATCGCGTCGTCGGCAATGAAGTCAGCCGCATCGCGGGGCAGCTCAACGCGAACGGGCAAGTGTTTCTCGTGAATCCGGCGGGCGTCGTGTTCGCGCGCGGGGCATCGGTGAATGTGGGATCGCTCGTCGCATCGACGCTCGGCATTTCGAACGACGCGTTTCTCGCGGGCAAATATCACTTCGCGCAGGGCGGCGCGGCGGCCGGCAAGGTGTCGAACCAAGGATCGATCACGGCCGCGACCGGCGGCGCGGTCGCGTTGCTCGGCGCGCAGGTCGACAACAGCGGACTCGTCAGCGCGACGCTCGGCAAGATCGCGATCGGCGCGGGCAGCGACATCACGCTCGATTTCGCGGGCGACGGCCTCACGATGCTGAAGGTGAACGACAAGGTCGCGAACGCGCTCATCGGCAATTCGGGGACGCTGCAGGCGGACGGCGGACAGATCGTGATGTCGGCGCGCGCCGCCGACGACGCCGCGGCGAGCGTGCTCAACCAGACGGGCACGGTGCGCGCGAGGAGCGTCGAGTCGCGCAACGGGCGCATCGTGCTCGATGGCGGATCGGCGGGCGAGACGGATATCGGCGGCAGCGTCGATGTCAGCGCGCCCGATTCGGGCAAGGGCGGACAGATCGACGTGACCGGCTACCACGTCGCGGTGAGCGACGGTGCGCGTGTCGACGCGAGCGGCGCGGGCGGCGGCGGCCGCGTGCGTGTGGGCGGCGGCGCGGCGGGCAAGGCGCCGGACATCGTCAACGCCGATGCGCTCTGGATGAGCCCGAACGCGCACGTCATGGCCGATGCGCTCGTCGCGGGCGACGGCGGCAACATCGTCATGTTCGGGACGGAAGCGGCGCGCGTGTACGGCGAGCTTTCCGCGAAGGGCGGGCCGGGCGGCGGCAACGGCGGGCTCGTCGAGACGTCGGGCAAGTATCTGGCGACGGACGGTGCGCGGATTCACGTCGAGGCGCTGCGCGGGCACGGCGGGCAATGGCTGCTCGATCCGTCGAGCATCGAAATCGTCAATACGGCGCCGTCGAGCGTGAGCACGGGCACCACCGACAGCACGTCATGCTGCTCGCTTCAGGCGCTCAGCACGAGCCTGGGTCCGGCTCTTTCCACGACGACGAATCCGGTGACGTTCACGCCGGGCGCGGGCGACAGCTACGTGCTCGCGTCGGACATCACGTCGCAACTGAACCGGGGCGCGTCGGTGACGATCTCGACCAGCAAGGACGGCGGAGGCGAATACAACGGCGACATCACGATGCTGAAAGGGACGAGCATCACAAAGACCGCCGCCGACAACGAAGGCACGCTCACGCTGAGCGCCAACGGCTCCATCACCGTGCTCGGAACCATCGGCGGCGCGGCGGGCGACCAGCGGCCGGCGGGCAAGCTGAACGTCGTGCTCGACGCGAACACGGGCGCCTCGGGGCAAAGCAACATTCTGCTTTCCGGCGCGTCGATCAGCACGAATGGCGGTTATCTGGCCATCGGCGTGCCGCAAAGCGTTGCCGGGACGCCCGCGGCCGCGAAGCGCTTCGACGGCGCGGCGGTCGGCATCATCGACTCCAGGATCGACACGACCGTGCCGCAAGGCCCGACCGGTCTCGCGAGCGGCTCGGTGACGATCAACGGGCAAGGCACGCTCAAGGTTCCGGACACGATTTTCGGGATCAGCGACACGGACGTGGGCCTAACGAAGAACCAGGCCTATGCGCCCGTCACCATCAGCAGTTCGAGCATCGCCACTTCGGTCAGCGACATTTCCGTGTCGGGGCAGGCCGGCGGCGACTTCGGGGCGCCGGCGGGCGTCGCCATCGGCGGGACATCGAGCCTGCGCACGTCGTCGGGCAACATCAGCATCACAGGCAGCGCGCCGACCACCAAGGAGCGCGTGCAGACGTTCACCGACATATACGGCGTCGCGCTTCGTCCGGCATCGCTCAGTCCGTCGACGGCGCTATTGAGTACCACGACGGGCAACATTTCCATCACCGGTACGGGACCGGCGATGGATAGCGCGGTCAGCTCGGTGAGCGGCGGCGGCGTCCTGATCGCGCCGACGGCACGCCTCGACCAGAGCACCACGGTCATACGGACCGGGTCGGGAAACGTGAACATCATCGGCAACGGGATGTCGATCGGCACCGCGTTCGGCGGCGTGAGCGGCGCGGGCGTGATGTTCCGGCCGGAATTCCTCGGCTCGGGCGTCGGTCCGCTCGTGCATACCGGCTCGGGCAACGTCTCGATTTCGGCCTCCGCGACCACGATCGCGAACCTGACCGGGGGAACGCTGTCCGGCTCGGGCGTGAGCATCGCGGCGGACGGGGGCCAAGGCTTTCCCTTCAGCCCGTCCGTCGTTTCGGACGCCGGCAATATCTTCGTTACGGGCAACGGGCCGAGCGTCACGGGAACCGTGAGCGGCGGAACGGTCGGCGGCTCGGGCATCGCCATCGGCGGATCGTCGGTTGCGCTGAGCACAGGCGGCGCGGGCAGCATCACGCTCAACGGCAACGGGCCGAAGGTGCAGGCGCTCAACACCGGATCGGTGTCGGGTTCCGGCGTGAGCATGGTGGCGGCGTCCGTCTCCACGAACATCAACTCGATCAGCACGGCGAACGCACCGCTCGTGCAGACGCAGACGGGCCGCATTTCGATCGACGGCAAGGGGCCCGCCGTGCAGACCGTGGCCTCGCTTTCGACTTCGACCTCGGTGTCGACCGGCATCGGCAGCGTGACCGGCGACGGCGTGAGCCTGCTGCGGGCTTCGCTCAGCACGAGCGCTGGCGGGATCGTTCCGGTGATTTTGTCCGCGAGCGGCGACGTCGATGTTCACGGCACCGGGGCGGTCGTGCAGCGTTCGCCCGGGCGTGTCGGGGGCAACGGCGTGCGGATCATCGGCACGTCGCTCGGCACCGGCGGCGCGATGAGCATTACGGGAACGGGCGCGACGGCCGGCGGCGGCAGCGCCGCCGTCGCGGGCGCGGGTGTGTACGCGCAGAACGCGCGGATCTCATCGACCGGCGCGGACGTGTCGATCACCGGCACGTCGGCGAACGGCAAGCGGCGCTACGTTCCGGCGATCGAGGGCAACGAAGAACCGGTTCATTTCGACGGCGTGCATCTCGAAGCATCGGATGTCGCGGCAAGCGGCGGCAGACTGTCGATTCGCGGCACCGCGCCCGATGGCATCGCCGCCTACGGCGTGTTCGTGGCGGGCATGAGCCCGGCGCTCGGCTTGCACGCCGACGGCGCGGTCACGATCTACGGTCTGGGCAGCGGCGCGGACGGCGTGGCGCTGGCAGGCACGTCGTCGAATCGCGGCGTCGTCGGCTCGGCGAACGGTTCGATCGATATTCGCGGCGGCACCAACGGCCAGCTCGACGCGAACGGCGCGCATGGCAAAGGCGTATCGCTCGCCGATGTGACGCTTCAGGCCAACGCGCCCGCGCAGACGGTGTCGGTCACGGCATCGACACCCGCCGACGCCGCCACCGCGCTGTATATGAACCGGGCGACGCTCTCGGCGGGCGACTACGGCACGATCGTCGTGCGGGCGTCGAACTCGGGCAAATACGGCTTCGTGTTCGACGATTCCGACAGCACGTTCTCGTCGCGCTTCGGCACGGTCGTGTTCGTGCCCGGCAAGGTCGGCGCGGACTTCGGCATCGTCGGCGACAACGCGCAGGCGATCAACGTGCTCGGCGCAAGCAGCGGCCTCAGCATCGGACCGTCGATGCTCGGCGCGATCGCGTCGAACATCGCGACGGTCGTCATCGGCTCGTCGACCCAGACCGGGAAGATCACGGTCAGCCTGCCGCAAGGCTTCGCGCACGACCTCACGCTGCAGAACACGGGCGCGGGCAGCCAGGGCATCGATCTGCCATCGGGCGCCGCGATGCCGGACAGGACGCTCGCGCTCGATTCGTCCGGTCGCGTCACCGATCCGGGCGGCATAAAAGCGCAGACGCTTTTGCTCGCGGGCGGCGGCGACTTCGATCTCGCCGACGCGGGCAACGACGTCAAAGTGCTCGCGCTGTCGGGCGCGCATGACGTGCGGTTTGCGACGGCGGGCGGCTTCACGATCGGCACGGCGAGCGCCAATGGTTTCGACGGCGCGACGGGCAACCTCGCCAGAATCGGCGGATCGCAGCCGAACGTCACCGGCGACCTCACCGCGATTTCCGATGGCGGCGCGATCGCGATCGGAACACCCGGCACACCCGGCACGCCCGGCGCGCCGACGCACCTGAGCGCGGGCGGCAGCATCGACCTCGTGATGGAGCGCGGCGTCTTCGACAACGCGTCGGGCGGCACGATCGGCGCGGGCAACGCGTGGCGCATCTGGGCGGCGACGCACAACGGCGAGAACCGCAACGGCGTCGATCCGGGCGGCGCGCTGCCGAACTTCTACGGCTGCGTCTACGGCGGATTCTGTAGCTGGAACGGGCAGCCGTCGCAGAGCGTCGTGCCGGCGGACGGCAACCACTTCGTCTACGCCGACCGGCCGACGGTCACCGTCACCATCGGCAGTCAAACGCGCGAGCAAGGCGGAGCGAACGGCGCGTTCGGTTTCGACGTCAGCGGTCTGCTGGCCGGCGATCGGCGCAGCACGTCCGTCGTCGCGGGACGGCTCGGCTCGTCCGCGACGACGATATCGGCGGCGGGCGTGTATGGCATCGACGGCACGTTTTCGTCGCCGGTTGGCTACAACGTCGTCGTGGAGCCGGGCACGCTGACCGTCACGCCGATGCAGCTTCAGGGCGCCGTTTTCAACACCAGCGGACTTCAGCCGCTTTTCACGGCGCAGGAACAGACCTTCGTCTACGAGAGCAATCTGGGCGCGGTCAACATCTGCGTCGGCACGAACGAGCCGATCCTCGCGCTGCAACAGCCCGAAGGCGACGCCGACGCGCTCGCGGCGGAATGGAAGCGCGTGCGCTCGCGGCCGAATCTGAACAACTGTCTGGTCGTGAACGGACAGCACGGCTGCGGCGAGTTCTGAGGAGCCGCGATGATCGACATCGAACCGCTCCTCGCGCCGACAGAAACGATGCCGCCCGCAGGCATCGATCTGGAATACGACGCGGCGTTTCTCGAATTCGAAGCGCTCGCGCGCGGCATGCCGCAGCGTCAGTTCGACGTGCTCGTCGAGCCGCCGCCGTGGAACGACGTGCTGGAGCAGGGCGACGCGCTGCTCGCGCGCTCGAAGGATGTGCGCGTGGCGATTGCGTGGACGCGCGCGGCGGCGCATGTCCACGGACTCGCGGGCTTTCATGCGGGTTTGCGCCTGCTGACGGGCCTCGTCGAGCGCTATTGGGACGGCCTCTTCCCGCCGCTCGATCACGATGACGACAACGATGCCGTATTGCGCATCAACGCGCTTGCGCCGCTCGCCGATGCCTACACGCCGTTCGCGGAAGCCGAGACCTTGCTGCACGATCTGCGCGAATGCGAAGTGTGTCGCGTGCATGGCGAGCGGCTCGCCGTGCGCGACATTCTGGTGGCGCAGGGCAGGCTCGCGCCGGAGGAAGGCGCGAACGCCGCGACGCCGGCGCGCGTGGAAGGCATGCTCGCCGATGCCGTGGCGCAGGATGCCGAGCTTCTCGCGAATGGGCTCGATCTGCCGCGCGCCGTGCAGACGCTGTGCGCTTGCCTGACGGAGAAGCTCGGCGCGGAACGCGCGCCTTCGATGACCGCGCTGACGATCGCGACGCGTCACGTCGCCGCGCAGTTTCGCGCGTTCGCTTCGACGGACGCGCCCGAAGCATCCGCCGACATCACGAAGATGAAAGAAGCGCCGACGCTTCGTCGCGCGATTGCCCGCCCCGGCGAGATCGCGACGCGCGACGATGCGCTCGCCGCGCTCGACGCGGTGTGCGCGTTTCTCGAACGCACCGAGCCGACCAATCCCGCGCCGCTGTTGATCCGCCGCGCGCGTGGATTGATGGGCAAGGATTTCCTCGCGGTGATGCAGGATCTCGCGCCCGACAGCCTCGCGCAGATTCATCTGATCGCGGGGACGAGGCCGCAGTGAGCGCGGGTTCTCGAATCGAGTCTTCAATCCGGCCACAACTCGTTCGTTTTAATTGCGTGGCTCATGCCCACTCGAAGGAGACGTCATGGCAACCAGCAGTCAGAAATTCATCGGGCGCAATCGTGCGCCGCGCGTGCAGATCGAATACGACGTCGAAACTTATGGGAGCGAGAAGAAGATTCAGCTTCCGTTCGTGATGGGCGTGATGGCCGATCTCTCCGGCAAGCCCGCCGAAGCGCTGCCGCCCGTCGATCAGCGCAAGTTCCAGGAGATCGACATCGACAACTTCGACAGCCGCATGAAGGCGATGCATCCGCGCGTCGCGTTTCAGGTGCCGAACAAGCTGACGGGCGAGGGCAACATCAGCGTCGATATCACGTTCGAGAACATGGACGATTTTTCGCCCGCGGCCGTCGCGCGCAAGGTCGATGCGCTCGCGAAGTTGCTCGAAGCGCGCACGCAGCTCGCGAATCTCGTCATCTTCATGGACGGCAAGAACGGCGCGGAAGAACTGATCGCGCGCGTGCTCGACGATCCCGCGCTGCTCAAGACGCTCGCCACGGCTGCGCCATCCGCGGCTGCTGCAGCCGAATGAGACCCGAGAGCCTTGAAAGGAAACGACCATGTCCGACATTCCGCAATCCGCCGAACCGCAAGCCGAAGCGCCTTCCGCGTTGCAGGGCGCGCTGCTCGAAGGCGACGATCTCGCCGCGCTGCTCAACCGTGAGTTCCGTCCGAAGAGCGACGAAGCCAAGAGCGCCGTGCAGACGGCCGTGCAGACGCTCGCGCAGCAGGCGCTTTCGCAGACGAAGCTCGTTTCCGGCGATGCGATCCGCTCGATTCAGGCGATGATCGCCGAGATCGACGCGAAGCTCACCGAGCAGGTCAACGAAGTCATGCATCACGCGGACTTCCAGAAGCTCGAGGGTTCGTGGCGCGGGCTGCACTATCTCATCAACAACACCGAAACCGACGAGATGCTCAAGATTCGCGTGATGAACATCTCGAAGAAGGATCTAGGCAAGACGCTCAAGCGCTTCAAGGGCGTCGCGTGGGATCAGAGTCCGCTTTTCAAGCAGATTTACGAGCACGAGTACGGGCAGTTGGGCGGCGAGCCGTTCGGCGCGCTGATCGGCGATTACTACTTCAACCAGACGCCGCCCGATGTCGAGATGCTCGGCGAAGTGTCGAAGATCGCGGCATCGGCGCATGCGCCGTTCATCGCCGCCGCCGATCCGAGTCTCTTGCAGATGGACTCGTGGCAGGAGCTGGCCAATCCGCGCGATCTCACCAAGATATTCGGGACACCGGAATATGCGAGCTGGAGATCGCTGCGCGCATCCGAGGATTCGCGTTACATCGGTCTCGCGATGCCGCGTTTTCTGGCGCGCGTGCCGTACGGCGCGAAGACCGAACCGGTCGATGAATTCGACTTCGAGGAAGACACCGGTTCCGCGGATCACACGAAATACACGTGGGCGAATTCCGCTTATGCGATGGCGGTGAACATCAACCGGTCGTTCAAGTTGTATAGCTGGTGCTCGCGGATTCGCGGCGTGGAATCGGGCGGCGCGGTCGAAGGTTTGCCGGTGCACAGTTTTCCGACCGACGACGGCGGCGTCGATATGAAATGCCCGACCGAGATCGCCATTTCAGACCGGCGTGAGGCGGAACTGGCGAAGAACGGTTTCATGCCGCTGATTCATCGCAAGAACTCGGATTTCGCGGCGTTCATCGGCGCGCAGTCGCTGCAAAAGCCGTTCGAGTATGAAGATCCGGACGCGACCGCGAATGCCGCGCTTGCCGCGCGGTTGCCGTATCTCTTTGCTTGCAACCGCTTTGCGCATTATCTGAAGTGCATCGTGCGCGACAAGATCGGCACGTTCAAGGAACGCTCGGATATGGAGATCTGGCTCAACAAGTGGATCACGCAGTACGTCGATGGCGATCCGGCGAATTCGTCCGAGCACACGAAGGCGCAAAAGCCGCTCGCGGCCGCGGAGGTCAAAGTGCAGGAAGTGCCGGGCGCGCCGGGGTATTACACGTCGCAGTTCTTTTTGCGGCCGCATTATCAGTTGGAAGGGCTGACGGTGTCACTCAGGCTGGTTTCGAGGTTGCCTTCGGCGAAGCAGGCGGCTTGATGCGTGGTTGGTTGGATGATGCCCGCGATGGTTACGTCGCGGGCATTTGCATCACCGTCACCTGCGAAGCATCCCCCACCCAAACCGCGCTGGCACTAAAGTTATCGTGCCCCGGCCGCGCGGCCTCACGCAGATGCGCCACCATCAGATCCAGCCACGCTTGAGGCGTCCGAGCGCGCCCGATCGCATCGATCATCACCGACTCGTCGAGATACTCCCAAAACCCATCGGTGCAAAGCAGAAAGGCGTCGCCCTCCGCGATGAGAAACGGCTCATCCGACGCCGCGATCGACAGATCATCCGCCGTTCCGAGCGCCGAAAACAGCACGTTACGGCGCGGATGCGTTCGCACGTCGCGGCTCTCCAGCAGATTCGCATCGATCATGCTCTGCACGAGACTGTGATCCTGCGTTTGCACAACCGTCGCGCCGCGCCGGAAGCAGTAAAGCCGCGTGTCGCCGCAATGCGCCCACGCCGCGATGCCCGTGCTTTCGTCGATGCCGAGCAGCACCGCCGTCGAACGCATCTGCGAAAGATCGCGGTCGTGCTCCTGCGCATCGATGATCGCGTCGTTCGCGCGCAGCAGCACACGCAACAGGTTCGGCCCGGTCAGCGCGACGCCCGCCGATGCCACGCGCGTCAATTCCGCGAGCACGGTATCGACCGCGATGCGCGATGCCGCATCGCCGCCGCCGTGACCGCCCGCGCCGTCCGCGACCACGCTCGCAAAGAGCGCCGCATGCCGCCACGTCGCCAGCGCGTCCTCGTTGCGCGACCGGCCGCCCACATCGCTCACGCTCGCGGTTTGCAATTGCATGTCGTGTCTCTCGTTACCGGCGTTGTTTAAGCTCGTCGATCTGCGCCTCGTAGGCGGCGACGAACGCTCGGCCGAACAGCGTATGGAAATCTTCGGTGGCTTCGCGCGAAAGCTGGCCGTACATCTCGATGAAAAGATCCCAGCAGCGCGCGCGGCGATTCAATCCCGGCAGCACGCCGTCGAGCAGCGAGCGCCCGGACAGCCGCGCCTCGATGCGCTGCGGCTCGAAGCGCTCGAACACGCCGTCGAGCGCCGCGCGCATCCCCGCGACCATGCCGACCTGATGCGCCCGCAGATCGGCGTACGCATCGTCGAGGGCGGCGGCGGGCGGCATGAAGCCGCGCATCTGCGGATTGAGCAGATGCATGAGCGCGGCCTCCACGTTCGGCGAAAACTTGAGCGGATTGTTGTCCGACGCTTCGATCATCGTCGCGCCCGTTCGCATCTCGCGCTTGAGCGCGGCGCGCGCGGCGAGCAGTTCGAGCGTGCCGCGCGCCGCTTCGCGCAGCAGCTCGCCGAGAAGCTGCATCAGCGCGGGCGTCAGCGCATCGATGCGCACGCCGTGCGTGTTCAGCCCGCGCAGGAAGGCATCGACGAGCGCGCGATCGTCGGCGAGCTCCGCTTTCGATGCAACCGCTGACGGCGTCGGCGCCGATCGCGGACGCGGCGGCGTGAACGCGCTGTGCAGTTCCGATCCGGCGTCCGGCCGCGTCGCGGGCGTCCCGGCGGGGCGCGCCGCGGCCGTCAGGCTGGCGAACGGATCGGCATCGTGCGCGGTGTTGGGCTGCGCAAGCGGTTCGACGAGCGGATCGGTGATCGACGCTCCGTCGGACGACGCGCCCGGCGCGAGGTCGAACAACTCGTCGATCGAGCGTTTGCCCGCCGGATCGTCGAAGCCGAAGTCGAAGTGTTCGGCAGCTTTCGGCTTCGGCGTGTGGAGGTTGGCGTCGAAATCGCCAGGCGCCGACGAACCCGCGTCGAACAATCCCGCGAACGGATCGTCCGATGGCGCGTTGGCCGTGACCGTATCGTCATCGACGCCGATATGCGCGCGCAGCTGATAGCCGCCGATCTGCACTTCGTCGCCGTGCGCGAGCGCGACTTCCTGGCCCGGATCGAGCGGCGCGCCGTTGACGAGCGCCGGATTGCTGCCGCGGTCGATCAGCAGAAAGCGCCCGTCGCGCCACTCGATCTGCACATGCAGACGCGAGACCGTGCGCTCGGCGTCATCGAGCACGAGCCGGTTCGTGACCGCACGCCCGACCGTGCCGCCGTCGGCATCGAAGGTCGCCGAGAGCGGCACGCGCGGCGGCTGTCCGTTGTGAAGCGTCACCGTGAGCGTGAGCATGGTTCACTCGAACGCGTAGACGAAGTCGCCCGCGCTCGCCGAGAGCCGGATGTGCGCCAGCGCGCCGCCTTCGGTGAGACGCGTCAGATATTCCGTCGAGATGCGCGGCAGGACGGTGTTCGTGAGCAGCGCGTCGATCACGCGGCCGCCCGATTCGGCTTCCGTGCAGCGCGAAACGATGAGCCGCACGGCGTCGTCGTCGTACTCGAACGGAATGCCGTGATTGTCCGCGACGCGCCGCCGGATGCGTTCGAGCTGAAGCCGCACGATGTCGGCCATCATCGCGTCGGAAAGCGGGTAGTAGGGCACCGTGACGAGCCGGCCGAGCAGCGCGGCGGGAAACACGTCGAGCAGCGGGCCGCGCAACGCGCGCGCGAGTTCCTCCGGCGCGACCGCGCGCGCGGGATCGCGGCACATCGACATGATGACTTCCGAGCCGACGTTCGACGTCAGCAGGATGATCGTGTTCTTGAAGTCGATGTAACGCCCTTCGCCGTCTTCCATCCAGCCCTTGTCGAAAACCTGGAAGAAGATTTCGTGGACGTCGGGATGCGCCTTCTCCACTTCGTCGAGCAGCACGACGCTGTACGGACGGCGGCGCACCGCTTCGGTCAGGATGCCGCCCTCGCCGTAACCCACATAGCCGGGCGGCGCGCCCTTCAGCGTCGAAACCGTATGCGCTTCCTGAAACTCGCTCATGTTGATGACGATGACGTTCTGCTCGCCGCCGTAGAGCGTTTCGGCGAGCGCGAGCGCCGTTTCCGTCTTGCCGACGCCCGACGTGCCCGCGAGCAGGAACACGCCGATCGGCTTGTCGGGATTGTCGAGCCGCGCGCGCGAAGTCTGGATGCGCTTCGCGATCATCTCGAGCGCGTGGCGCTGGCCGATCACGCGGCGATCGAGCGCATCGGCGAGATTGAGCACGGCGGCCAGCTCGTTCTTCAGCATTTTGCCGACCGGAATGCCGGTCCAATCGGCGACGACGCCCGCGATCACGCCCGCGTCGACGCTCGGCAAAATCAGCGGCGCATCGGCCTGCAATTCGGCGAGACGCGATTTGAGCGACGCGAGGCGCGCGAGCTGGTCATCGCGTGAAGCGGCGTCGGCGGCTTCGCGCAACGTCGCGCGCAACGCAAGCAGTTCGTCGACGACGCGCTTTTCCTCGTTCCAGCGCGCTTCGAGCCCGCCGAGCGCATCGCGTTCGCGTGCGAGCATCGCGGCGACATCGGCTGCGCGCGTGCCGACATCGACGCCCGCATTCGCCTCCCGCGCGACGATCTGCGCCTCGACTTCGAGCGCCTCGATACGGCGTTGGCAGTCGTCGACGAGCGGCGGCGTCGCGTGCTGGCTGACGGCGACGCGCGCACACGCCGTGTCGATGAGCGACACGGCCTTGTCGGGCAACTGCCGCGCCGGAATATAGCGATGCGACAGCCGCACGGCCGCCTCGATCGCCTCGTCGAGCAACTGCACGCGATGATGCCCTTCGAGCACCGCCGCGACGCCGCGCAGCATCCGCACGGCCTTGTCCTCGTCCGGCTCCTGAACCTGCACGACCTGAAAGCGCCGCGTGAGCGCGGGATCTTTCTCGATGTGCCGCTTGTATTCGGCCCACGTCGTGGCCCCGATCGTGCGCAGATCGCCGCGCGCGAGCGCCGGTTTCAGCAGATTGGCGGCATCGCCGGTGCCGGCCGCGCCGCCCGCGCCGACGAGCGTATGCACTTCGTCGATGAAGAGAATCACCGGCTTCGGACTCGCCTGCACATCCTCGACGACCTGACGCAGACGCTGCTCGAACTCGCCCTTCATGCTCGCGCCCGCCTGCAAAAGCCCGAGATCGAGCGACAGCAGCGCGACCTCGCGCAAGGGCGGCGGCACGTCACCGCGCGCGAGCCGCTGCGCGAAGCCTTCGACCACGGCGGTCTTGCCGACGCCCGCTTCGCCCGTCAGCAGCGGATTGTTCTGCCGCCGCCGCATGAGAATATCGACGAGCTGGCGAATCTCGTCGTCGCGGCCCGTAATGGGGTCGAGCTGGCCGCGGCGCGCCTTGTCGGTGAGATCGGTCGCGTATTTGCGCAGCGCTTCCTGCTGGCCCATGGCGGCGGGCGCGGCTTGCGCTTCGGCCGCGTCCGGCTGCGGCTCGGCTTCGCTTTCCTCGACCGAATCCGCGACGATGCGCGCGAAATTGTCCGACAGGTCTTCCGGCTTGATGCGCTCGAATTGCCGCGATATGCCGACGAGCACGCTGCGCAGCCGCTGCGTCTTCAGCATGCCGACGAGCACATGCCCGGTCCGCACTTTGTTCGCGCCGAACAGCAGCGTGCCGTAGACCCAGCCGCGCTCGATCGCATCGCCGATGTGCTCGGAGAGGTCGGAGATCGACGTCGCGCCGCGCGGCAGGCGATCGAGCGACGCCGTCAGCTCGCGCGCAAGGGCGGCGGCGTCCACGCCGTAATGCGCGACGATGCGCTGCCAGTCGGAGTTCGGCGTCTCCAGAATCTGCATGATCCAGTGCGCCAGCTCGACATACGGATTGCCGCGCATCTTGCAGTAGACCGTCGCGCTTTCGACGGTCTTGTAGCCGAGCCTGTCGAGCTTGCCGAACAGCGCGACACGACTGATTTCCGCCATCGCCGGACTCCTTTTTTTACGATGCGCGCGGATCGAAGGCGCGCCTCCATCCGATAAGACGGCGCAGCGGCGGCTTTTTTTCAACGTGTCCGCGTTCAGGCGAGATGCGCGTCGGCGTCGAGCGCGAGATCGGCGCAATCGGCGCGGCGCGCGGCGAGACCGAGCCACGCCGAATAGCCGAGCCGTCCGTAGCGGCCGAGCTGCGCGGTCGGCACGTCGTCGGCGGCGAGGACGAGTTGCGCGTCCCATGCAAGCTCGCCGTTCAGATGCCGGCGCACCACGGCGACGAGCGTCGGCAGCGCGGCGCCGCCCGGCAGCAGCGACTCGAACTGCGCGAGCGACAGCGGCCCGATCGCGAGGCGAAACGCGTGCTGCCGATCCCACACCGCGCGTCCCAGCACCGCGCCGCGTCCGAGTTGGGCGAAGCCCGCTGGACCGCCGGGACCGCGCATCGCCCGATGCCGCAACGCAGTGCGCTCGTCGCGTTGCAGCGTCATCCAGTGCCCGCGATACGGCTCCACGCGCACCGGCACGCGCAAGAGCGCGCTCGCGATCGCTTCGAGCACGTCGGCGGGACGCGTCTGCATGTTGGCGAGGCCCGCGAAATGCAGCTTCGCGTGATCGGAGACGGCGTCGCGATTGCGGCTGGCTTCATCCGCGAGTCCGATCAGCGCGCCCGCATAGAAGGCGAAGCGGTCGTGGCCGGGACGATCCAGCCACGCTACCGGCCGTCCCTGCGCCCACGCGCGATAGAACAGCAGCAGGAATCGATGCAGCAGCGTATCGAGCAGGCGCGCGAAAGCCGTGTCGCCGCGATGCAGCGCGCGCTCGCGGGCGAAGTCTGTCAGATGCAGCGGCAGCGGGCCGTTCGGTCCGAGATAACCGAAGAAGCGCTGTTCGAGGCGCGGCGCGCGGGCGTTCTCATCGCGTGTGAGCGCGGCGAGCGGCGCGGGCGCGAACGAAAGCGATACGTCCTGCGCGAGACGCAGCGGCTCGTCGGCGGGACGCGCGCCGCAGCCGAGACGCGGCAAGTGCGGCGTCAGTGCCTCGACGTGCCGCATCAGGCGATAGAAATCGTGCCGATGCGGCTCGGCGGCGACTGCATCGAAGAGATCGACGAGTGCGCGCGCAGGCTCGGGCAGCGCCGCCGCGCTCAGAAGATCGCTCTCGTCCCGCATCGCGGTGCCAGGCGCAGGATTTCGCCGCGCGCGCTCGTGCGCAAAGCGGTCTGCACGAACGCGTTGATCGACACGTAGCGCGCAAAAAAGCGGTCCAGCACGCAGCCGAAAAGCCACGCGCTGCCGCCCTGAAAGGCGAGATCGTCGACGAGCACGTCGATCATGAGGCCGCGACCGAACGCGATCGGACCGGGCATCGGCAGATGGCGCACGACGCCGCGCGCATCCACGGCGGCGACGCCCGCGACCTGGCTTCGCCCCGCCTGGTCGGCGTCCGCGACATGCAGCATCAACAGCGCGCGCAACGCGGCGGCGGCTTCGCGCGGCCCGTTCGACACCGACAGGTAATGCAGCGACAATTGATCGATGAGCCGCCAGCTCCGCGCCGCGTCGAGATTCGCGGGCGCGGGCCGCGACGGGCCGCTCACACAGCGCACGCGGCTCACGGGCGCGGCGATGTCGAGCGAGAAATCGTCGCCGGTGGCGCTGCGCGGCATCATCAAAGGCAGATCGCGATTGGTGCAGAGCGTCGCGAACGACAGTTGCCGCAGCGAGCCGCGATACGGCGCGGCGTTGGGGTCGACGATCGATACATACGTCTCGCTGCCCACGTATTCCGTGCGCGCGCCGCTCTTGCGCCGTCCGGCGGGCACGATGCGCGGCTCGCGCTCGGTCGTGAAGTACGCGGCGTCGCCGGGGCGGTCCGCGAGAAAGTCCGCGTAGAACGGATGGAATGTCTGCTCCGCATCGTCGTTCGCGCCGTAGCCCGAGACGGCAGTGACGGAATGCACTTCGAAGTCGAGCGGATGCGTGCGGTCCGGCACGACATGAAAGCGCGCGGCGGCTTCGGTCACGAGCGCGCGATCCGCGTGCTTCGCGAAGAGATTGATCGCGGGCACGCAATCGAGCAAAACGTTGTCCTTGGTGACGATGCGTTCGAGCGACGCATCGCCGTTCGCGAGCAGAAACGTCAGTTCGATTTCGCGCGATGCGAACGACGGCAGCACATCGGCGAACCCGGCGAGGCGCGCGAATCGAAACCGCTCGGGCAGCGCGAAATACTCATGCAGCAGCCGATAACCCTGAAACGCGTTCGGCGTGACGGGCAGGAGCGCTTCGCGATCGCCGAAACCGGCGGGCGCGACGGCATCGGCGGGCAACGCGGCAAGCGCGCGGCTCGGGCGCTCGGGCGTCGATACGACGACGGCGAGCGTCCCCGACATCACGAGTTCGTACAGGCGATACGCGGTTTCGTCGCCGCCCGCGAAATGCAGGTTCAGCGCATCGAGACGCAATGCGTCGAAGGACAGGCCTTCGGGCGTCGCGAGGCGGATGCGCAGCGCGCCCTTCACGCGCGGCGCGAGCGTCTGCGTCGCGGGAATCGCGGCGAGCGGCAGGTCCTGCATCTGCGCGACATAGCGCGCGTCCGTCAGCTCGATCGGCCAGAGCGTGAGATCGGCGCCGGTACGGAATTCGCACGGCGTCATGTGCGCGCTCGCGGCATGCCGGGCGATGAGCGCGGTGCCGCGCGGCACGGTGAAGCCATCGGCGAGATTCGGATTCGCGAGATCGGGCGCGAGACGGGCGATCAGCATCGAAGGCGTCGGGCAGGCGGCCTGCGGCAGCACGACATGCGCGAGTTGCTGCGTGAAGCGCGGAAACTCCTCTTCGATCTTCAGTTGCACGCGCGCCGCGAGAAACGCCGTGCCTTCGAGCAGACGCTCGACATAGGGATCGGCCACGTCGATGCCGCTCATGCCGAGGCGCGCGGCGATCTTCGGAAACTGCTGCGCGAACTCCGCGCCCATCTCCCGCAGATGCGCGAGCTCGGTGTTGTAGTGACGCAGAAGTCGCGGGTCCATGTGCGTGGTCGTCGTGGTCAGCGCGGGAGTTCCATCACCGTGATGCCGCCTTCTTCCAGATCGATCTGCGTGCGCAGCGCGAATTCCAGCGGCACGGGCTGCGCCCACAGCAGGCCGCGAATCACGAGCGCGATCTGGTTGTGCATGTCGAGCACGGAACGGTCGAGCACCGGCTCGATTTCGAGCGTCGAGGGATCGATGCGCGGCTCGAAGCGCTCGATCGCCTGGCGAATCGCCTGTTCGAGCAATACCGTGTCGATGGTCGATGCGAATCGCCCCGACAAACACGGCAAGCCGTAATTGAGCACCGATGCGAACGCGTGCGGAAAGTCCTCCTCGACGATCGCATCGCCCAGATTCGTCGTGTTGAAGAGCCACGACACGTCGCGCAGCACGGCCGCGCGCAGCCCGCGATGCGACATGAAGCGCTCGCCGGGCGGATCGGCGCGCGTGGCGGGATCGTCGTCGATCAGGCGGTCGAGCAGCGTGGGCTGCAGACGGTCGGCGGCGCTGGGCTCGTTCATCGCGCGGTCCTTGCGCTCAACTCACGCGCCGCGTCGATACATCGAGCGCGAAGGTCACTTCCGCGCCGCGGCTGCCGGTCGCGGTCTGCGGCGCGCAGGTCATCGTCAGTTGTTGCGCCGACATTTCGAAGACCTCGCAGGGCCGCGCAAGGCGCACGCTCGTGTAGATCTGATAGTTGCGGATGTACGCCTGCTCCAGCTTCATCGACAGATATTCGATCTGCACGCCGTGGTCCGTGCCCGCCGCCTTGAAGCACTTCACATGCGCAACCGCGAGCAGTTCGGCCTGCGCGCACAGCTTCGCGAGGACGGGCGAGGCCGAGTCCACCGACTTGATGACGCAAAGCGCCGTGACGCGCATGTCGTTGGCATTGAGCGCGGCGGCGTGCGGCGCGGCGTCGTAGCCTTGCGCCCAGCGCCAGCCGTGGATCTGCATCGGCGTGTCCCAGTCGCCGCGCTTGGCCGCTTCGCCCTTGACCGGCGTGTTGCTGCGCTTGGGGACGACGTGCAGGAACATGTCGTCCGATTCCGTGAGCGCGAGCAGATCGAACCGGCGCAGGGCGTCGAGCGTGAGGTGGCTGTCGGGGCGCGTATCGCTGGGTTGCATCGTGCTCATCCGGTGGACGACGGTCTGAACACAAGACGGCGCACATCGCGCGATTTTGAAGTTCAAAAATGCGCGGTGCGTTTCGTTTTACCAGTGGATTGCACGCGCGGCGCGCAACGAAAGCCGATCACGACGGAGGATCACATGGCTACGACCGACTGTTATCTCAAGATCGATGGAATCGACGGCGAGTCGAAGCACAAGGGGGCGGAAGGGCAGATCGAAGTGCTGAGTTTCAACTGGGGCGTGACGAACGCGAGCAACCCGATGACGGGCAGCGGCAGCGGCATCGGCAAGGCGTGCCCCGGCGTGTTCCAGTTCGTGCATCAGTACGACAAGTCCGCGCCCACGCTCAAGAAGAACTGCGCGAGCGGCAAGCACATGGCGAACGCGAAACTCACCGTCAGCAAGGCGGGCGAAGGGCAGAAGGAATTTCTCACCGTCACGATGAAACAGGTCACGGTGACGAAGGTCTCGCTGATCTGCGTGCCGAATGGCCATCCGGAGCAGACGGTCGATCTGAGCTACGCGGACATCGAGTTCGAATACAAGCCGCAGGACGACAAGGGCGCGCTCGGCGGCGCCGTGAAGTTCGGCTGGGACGTGCGCAGCACCGAAGTGCGTTGATCCGTCAGGCGCTTCCCGCGCGGTCGGCCCGCGAGCGTGCTCGCTGACGCGCCAGCGGTCCGAGCAGATGGCTGATTTCGGCGACCGACAGAACCTGATCGGGGCTATCGAAATTCAGGGCGTTCATCGGCATTTGCGGCGCTTCGGCCTGCGCGGGATGTTGCACGATGCTCATTCCGCCCGCCGCCTTGATCGCTTGCAAGCCCCGCGTTCCGTCGCCGCCGCCGCCCGTCAGCACGACGCCCACGACGCGTCCGTGAAAGCACGCCGCCGCCGATTCGAAGAGCGGATCGGCCGCCGGGCGCACGTGATGGACCTTGGGACCGTCGTCGAGCGCGAGATGGCCGTCAGCCGATACCACGAGATGACGGCCCGGCGGCGCGAGATAAATGCGTCCGGGCTCGATGCTTTGTCCGTGACGCCCGTATTCCACGGTGAGCGACGTATGCCGCTGGATGCACTCGCCCAAAAGACGCGGCCCTGTCATTCCCGAATGGAGCACGATCAGAAGCGAGCCTTCATAGTCGGGATCGAGCGTACTCACGAGCCGGCATAGCGCCTTGAACCCGCCCTGCGAAGCTGCAACGACTGCAATGTCGCGTCGCACCGTCATGCTTGTCCTTGATTGTCTCTGAAGTTTTCTCCGTGGACCTAGCAAAGAAGATGCCGCGCGCCCGGATGACCGGCGACGGGCGCGCCTGTTTCAACGAACGCCGGCTTCTTCCAGCAGCCATTCCTTGAACGCGATCACGGGCGCATGGGCCGCGCTTTCCGGCCGATGCACGAGGTAGTACGCCAACTCGCAACTCTGGACGATATCGAACGGCTTGACGAGGCGGCCTTCGGCCAGATCGCGTTCGACGAGCGTCGTGCGTCCGAGCGCCACGCCGTAACCGGAAATCGCGGTTTGCAGGCCCATCGCGGAATCGTTGAGCTGCAGTCCGCGGTCGGTATCGATGCGGTCGCGGCAGCCGGCATGCAGCAGCCACGAACGCCACGTCGGGAAGAGACCGGCGCCGGTCATCGACGTATCGTGGATGAGCGGATGATGTTGCAAATCGGACGGCGCTCCGAGCGCGTGCTCGCCTTCCATCAGCGCCGGGCTGCATACCGGAAAAAATTCGTCGCGCAGCAGGAACGTAGAGACGAGGCCCGCCCATGCTCCCGCGCCGTAGCGTATGCCGACGTCGATCCGTTCGGCCGTGAAGTCCGTGAGGCGGCCGCTCGTGTCGATCCGCAGGTCGTAGTAAGGATGTCTTCGCTGAAAGCGTTCGACGCGCCAGAGCAGCCAGCGATCCGCGAAAGCCGGCGGCACGGTCAGCGTAAAGACGATGCGCGACTTGCTGGCCTTCAGCCGTTCGACGGCACTCGACAGCAGATCGAAGCCGCCTTGCAGATCCGGCAGCGCAGCGCGGGCAGCGTCGGTCAATGTGAGACGCGACGGTCCCGATGCCGATCGATGGAACAACTCGATATCCAGATAGCTTTCGAGTCCGCGAATCAGTTGGCCGACCGCGGCCGGCGTGACGTTCAACTCGTCCGCCGCCGCAGCGTAGCTCAGATGCCGCGCGACCGCCTCGAAGGCTCGCAGTGCGTTCAGATTGCTGGGCGCTCGCATGTTTCTTCATTCAGCCGTGGGATCTCGTGAATGTACAGAATCGTGGTGACGCGTGCATCCGCCATCGAAGGCGATGCGTCAGAGCTGCGTCAGTCCGCCATCCACGACGACTTCGGCGCCGGTCACGAACGATGCATCTTCGCTCGCGAGAAAAAGGGCGGCACGCGCGACTTCCTGTGCTTCGCCGAAACGCTTGAGCGGCACGGCGGCTTCGATGGCCGCGCCCGCATCGGCGAGTTCCTTGTCCGACAAGCCCAGTTTCGTGTGAAACGGCGTGGCGATCGGGCCGGGGCTCACCGCATTGATGCGAATGCCACGCGGCGCGAGTTCGGCGCCGGCGGTGCGAACGAGCGAACGCAGCGCGGCTTTCGTCGCGGAAAGAATGGACAGTCCCGGCGTGCCGGTTTCATTCAGGAACGAAGTCGTGACGACGATTGCGCCGCCCTTCGGCAGACGTGGCGCCGCCTTCTGGATCGTGAAAAACACGCCGTTGAAGTTGAGCGAGAATTGCGCTTCGATCTGTTCGGGCGTCACGGCTTCGAGCGGCGCGGCCTGGCCGGCTCCGGCGTTGGCGAACACGATGTCGATACGGCCGTGGCTCTCCACGATATCGACGATCGCGCGATCGATCTGCGCCGGATCGCGCGAATCGACTTTGAGCGCGATCGCCGAATCGCCGAGAATCCGCGCTGCTTCGTCGAGCCGGCTCTGCGTCGTGCCGGTGACGATGACCGTCGCCCCTTCCTTCTGAAACAGCTTGGCCGCTTCCAGTCCGATTCCCGACGTGCCGCCCGTGATGAGCGCGACTTTGTTCTTCAGTTTCATGGCTTGCTCCTTCGATCGATGTTTGAGGTCGGGGGCTTTCGCTTGATTGCGCTGCCCGGTGACTCAACTATCGGCGAGAGGCCCGACACCGGCAAACGAGAAGATCTGCCAACGCGGAGAAGAAAAACTTTTCGGGTGTTGGAGAGGCGCAAGCGATCCTGATGCGCGCGGATCGCGTGGGCGCAGCGGGCCGATGGGCCAGCCGAGTTCGATTCTCAGGCCGCGGCGTCCGAGCGCGCTCACGTATGCCAGCGCCCGTGAATGCGTCAACGAAAGCAGATTCGCGCGCTCATGCCTCGATGCCGAGCGGCGCGAGCACCTTGCGCATGCGCTCGATCGCGAGCGCCGGATCGCGCAGCAGACGCGCCTGATCCGCGAGCCGGAACACATCCGCGAGATAGGCGGGCGGGCGCATGCCGTGATGTCCGCCCGGCATGAAGAAGTGATCCTGAAAGCCGTTCAGATACGCGAGAAAGACCACGCCCGTCTTGTAGTACTGCGTCGGTGCGCGAAAAATGTGGCGCGACAGCGGGACGGTCGGCGACAGCAACGCATGAAAGGCGTCGAGATCGTCGTTTGCGAGTGCGGCGAGCGCCTGCGACGCCGCTGGCGCGATCGCATCGAAAATGCCGAGCAGCGCGTGCGAAAAGCCGTGCTCGTCGCCGGCGATGAGACTCGGATAGTTGAAGTCATCGCCCGTGTACATCTTCACCGATGACGGCAGGCTTCGGCGAAACGCGATTTCCTTCGCGTCGTCGAGCAGCGAGATCTTGATGCCGTCCACCTTCCCGACGTTCTCGCCGATCACGTCGAGGCACACGCGCGCCGCGCCTCGATGATCGTCCGCGCCCCAGTAGCCTTCGAGCTCGGGATCGAACATCTCGCCGAGCCAGTGAAGGATCACCGGCTGATCGCACATCGCGAGCACTTCGCGATAGACGCGCCGGTAATCGTCCGGCGTTCGCGCGACTTTTACGAGCGCGCGGCTCGCCATCAGAATGACGCGGCCGCCCACGCGTTGCACGGCTTCGAGTTGCTGCCCGTAGGCGCGGATGACTGCATCGCACGTCGAGATATCGCGCGGCGCGACATGATCCGTGCCGCAACCGGACGCGATGCGCGCGCCGGGAATGTCGCGCGTGCCCTCGATCGTGCGCGTGATCAGTTCGAGCGCGCTTTGCCACGGCAAGCCCATGCCGCGTTGCGCGGTATCCATCGCTTCGGCGATACCCAAGCCTTGCTGCAACAGACAGCGCCGATAGTCGAGCGTGCGCGCCCAGTCGATGGCGGGCGTGCCGTTCAGTTCGCCCGCGCGCAACGGATCCGCGACGACGTGCGCCGCCGAATACGCGATGCGGTTGAAGGGCGCGGCGGGCGTGCGTACGTCGAGCGGCACGCCTTGCAGACGATATGTCTCGAGTGTGCCGGATGCGGCCGGGAGCGTGATGGTCGAGTTCATGTCGGATCAGTATTTGGTGATGAGCAGGCCGCCGTCGACACGGATGGCCTGGCCAACGCTGTAGGGCAATCCGCCGGTGGCGAGCGTGCGCACGGCGACGGCCACTTCCTGCGGCGTGCCCCAGCGATTGATGGCGGTGAGACCTTGCTCCATTTGCTGGTCGTAGCGTTCCTTCGACGGCGCGGTCATCTCGGTCGCGATGAGTCCCGGCTGCACTTCATACACGCCGATGCCGTGCGGCGCGAGCCGCAGCGCGAACAACGTGTTCGCCATCGAAAGCCCGGCCTTCGATACGCAGTATTCGCCGCGCAACGGCGACGCCGCGACTGCATTCGACGACGTGATCGTGATGACGCTCGGATGCGCCGCGACGCTCGCGCGCGTTCGAGCCAGCATGTGCTTCGCGAACGTCTGCATGAGAAAGAACGTGCCGCGCGTATTGACCGTCATGCAGCGGTCGAAACTTTCCGGCGTGACGTCGAGCAGATCGCCGCGCGACATGACCGAGACGCCCGCGTTGTTCACGAGGCAGTCGATCGTGCTTTCGAGCCGCGCTTCGATATCGAGCAGCATCGGGCGATGGCTGTCGATATCGGCGAGATCGTTGATGACGGCGATGGCGCGCGCGCCGCTTGCCTCGACATCGCGCACGGCCTGATCGAGTTCATCGGATGCGGCGATATCGGTGAGGGCGATATCGAAGCCCGCGCATCCGAGTTCGATGGCGATCGCGCGTCCGATGCCGCGCCGGCTGCCCGTGACGAGCGCAATGGGCCGCGCGCTCACAGCGATGCTCCGTTCGCGACGAGATCGCGCGCGATGATCGTGCGCTGAATCTGATTGGTGCCTTCGTAGATCTGCGTGATCTTCGCGTCGCGATACAGCCGCTCCACTTCATAGCCGCGAATGTAGCCGCTGCCGCCGAATATCTGCACGGCGTTCGCGCTGTGCTTGACGGCGGTGTCGCCCGCGAAGCATTTCGCCATCGAACAGGCGATGCTGGCGCGGTCGCCCGTATCGAGACGCTCGGCCGCGTCGTGCACGAGCAGGCGCGCGGCCTGAATGTCTTTCGCCATGTCGGCGAGCATCCACTGCACGCCCTGAAATTCGGCGATATGGCTGCCGAACTGCTTGCGCGTCTGCGCATAGTCGAGCGCGGCTTCGAGCCCCGCCTGCGCGATGCCGACCGCCAGCGCCGCGATGCCGACACGGCCCTTGTCGAGCACGCTCATCATGATTTGAAAGCCGCGTCCTTCTTCGCCGAGCAATGCATCGTGACGCAGCTTCACGCGATCGAAATGCAGCTCGCCCACTTGCGACGCGCGCTGGCCCATCTTGTGTTCCTTCGGTCCCTTCGACACGCCTTCGAGATCGCAATCGACGATGAAGATGCTCATGCCGCGCTTGCCCGCGGCGGGATTCGTGCGCGCGAGCACGAACGCGACATCCGCGACGGGCGCGTTGTGAATCCACAGCTTCGCGCCGTTCAGCTCCCAGCCGTCGGCGGTGCGCGTGGCCGTGGTGCGAATGCCGGAGACGTCGGTGCCCGCATCGGATTCGGTGATGCAGTACGCGGGCCGCAGCGCCGCGCGCAACAACGGCTCCATGTACTGCGCGCGCTGCGCCTCGGTGCCGTGCACGCTCAGCAACGTGCCGACGAGTTCGAGCAGGCCGCATTGATCCGCCACCGACGAATAGCCGCGCGACAGTTCTTCCATGACGAGCGCGTACGCGGCGGCATCGAGACCCGCGCCGCCGAATGCTTCCGGCACCGTGATGCCGAAAAGCCCGAGCTCGCCCATCTGCCGATAAACCTCCGCCGGAAAGCGCTCTTCGCGGTCGAGTTCTTCCGCCAGCGGACGGATGACTTCCTGCGCGAAGCGGCGCGTCGTGTCGCGAATCTGTTGATGTGTTTCCGAGAGTTTCATGCCGTCTCCGATCGATATGAAAAGGCCCGCAATTTGCATTCGGCCGACCCGTTCAGATAAACCCGAGCGCCTCGCAGAAGACCTTGAATTACGTGGTTTCGTGTGCCGGCATTCGCAGCAAGTAACCATCTGGTGGGTTATTTAAGACCAACGAAACGCCGCTGTCAACGTGTTTCGCGGCCGATGAAAACGGAGGATGACTTGAGCAAGTGGATGCAGGCCGCCGACGCGGTGCTCGCGCAACTTGAGGCGCGTTTCCTTGGCGACCGGGCATTCGCGCGCTCTGACGATCGTTCGTGCGCTCGGCATCGGCGATGGCAAGGGCAGCGGGCTAGGCCGCCTGGCTCACGAGGGAAGGGTCAGGCGTGTGAGCGGCTTCTCGCGGCCGCATAAGCGGCGCGAACGCATTCGCTATTTGCGGATGGTCCGCAGCACCGTGTCGATGTTGAAGGCGAGGCGCGCATCGAGCGCTTCCTTGTCCATGAAGTCGAAGTCGAAGATCAGCCCGCTCGTAAAACGGTTGGTCAGATAGTAGTAGCTGATGCCGGCCATCGTGATGTGCAGTTGCCGCGGATCGATGCCGCTGCGAAATGCGCCCGATGCGACGCCGCGATCGAGGATGCGCTGCAGCATCGACGTGAAGTTCTGATGGAGTTCCATGAAGCGCGCGGACTTCTTCACGTGACGAGCCTTGTGAAGATTTTCGTTGCTGACGAGGTTCAGGAATTCCGGATGACGAAGGTAGTGGTTCCAGGTATGCGTGACGAGGGCGGCGATCGCATCCTCGGGTGACAGATGATCGAGATCGAGTTTTTGCTCGGCGGAACGGATGTCGGCGTAGACATCCTCCAGCACCTCGAGGAACAGGTTCTCCTTACTGCCGAAGTAGTGATAGATCATCCGCTTGTTGGACTTCGCGCGGGCCGCAATGGCTTCGACGCGAGCGCCATCGAGACCGAGTTTCGCGAACTCCTTCTTCGCCGCTTCGAGAATGCGGGCGCGTGTGACTTCGGGATCGCGCTGTCTGGGTTGGCGAGTGGCGGTAGCCTTCGTGGCTTTGGCGGATTTCGCGGCCGCTTTTTCTGGCGTGGTCGCAATGGTCATGGGGTTCTCATGCACAGAAGTCCGGGAGCCGGCCAATGCCGGCGGTCTGGCGACGACTATAAACCAAAACGTTCGTCTTAAGAGAGTAACCGGGTAGTGCATGGAATGAGGCAGACAGGGTGACGACGAGTGAATCGAAAGCAGCCCTGAAGCTTGCGCGCGAGGCGATACGCACCGCGATGTCTATCGACGGCAGGCATCACGCGAACGCGGAGTGCGAATTCATCGCGCGCAAGCGTTCAGGCCATGGCGTGCCGGTGGCGGCGACGGCGCGCCCGCGGCCGCACGTCGATGCGGCCATGCTCTCCAACGTCAAACTTCGCTGCGCTTCAGAAGATAATCGAGACCGCCTGCGCGGAACCATCGATAGCCATACGGCTCCAGCACGACCGTATGCTGTCCCTTCGCATCGCCCTGACTATGATCGTCGGATAACAGATTGACCAGCACGTCGTTCTCTCCAGCGCCGAGGCCGACCCGAAACTTCACGGTGCACGCCGCGGCGCTGAAGTTATGCAGGCAGACCACCGAGTTGTTTCGCCAGTCGTAACGCAGCGCAAGCACGTCGTCGCGCGATGCCTTCAGAATCGCGAAGTCGCCCCAGCTTATCTCGGGCACTTCCTTGCGCATCCGGATCATTCTCTCCATCCAGTTCAGCAGCGAGTCCGGATCGCGGCGCTGGCTCGCGACGTTCACACGTTCGTAGCCGTAGGGTCCGCCAGAAATCACCGGGCAAACGGGACGCGCGTGCTTCGTGAAACCGGCATGCGGCTCCGTCGACCATTGCATCGGCGTTCGCACGCTTTCGCGCTCGGGCAGGCGCAGGTCGTCGCCCATGCCGATCTCATCGCCGTAGCGCACGACGGGCGTGCCCGGCAGCGTCAGCATCAGGCTGTACGCAAGCTCGAGCCGATGACGATCTCCGTCGAGCATCGGTGCAAGACGACGGCGAATGCCGCGCTTGTACAGTTGCATGTCCGGCTCCGGGGCGAACGCCGCGAACACGGCTTCGCGCTGCGCGGGCGATAGACGGCCAAGATCGAGTTCATCGTGGTTTCGCAGGAATACGCCCCACTGCGCGGTTGCGGCGCGCGATTTCGTCGCGTCGAGCGCGTTCTTCAGAGGCGTGGCGTCGGCGCACGCGAGCGCATGAAACGCGTTCTGATTGACCTGGAAGTTGAACATCATCTGCAATCGCTCGCCCGCGTCGCCGAAGTATTTCATGTCGGTGTCGGGCAGCACGTTCGCCTCCGCGAGAATGATCGCGTCGCCCTGACGCCATTGCAGGAACTCGCGAAACATACGCAGCATGTCGTACTGTTCAACGGGCCGCCTCACCTGTGCGCCCTTGGCGGCGATGACGAACGGGACCGCATCCATGCGAAAGCCCGAAACGCCGAGCTGAATCCAGAAGCCCATGATCTTCAGCAACTCCGCCTGCACGAACGGATTGGATGTATCGAGGTCGGGCTGAAACTCGTAGAAGCGGTGGAAGTACCACATGGCCGCTTCCTTGTCGTAAGTCCACGTCGTCTTTTGCACGCCGGGGAAGACCACGCCGTCCTTCGCGTTGGCCGGCCGCTTCTTCGACCAGACGTACCAGTCGCGATATTTCGAATCGGGATCGCGCCGCGCCTCACGGAACCACGGATGCTGATCCGACGTGTGATTCACGACGAGATCGATCATCACGCGCAACCCGCGTTGACGGCACGCGTGCGTGAACTCCGCGAAGTCGCCGAGCGAGCCGTATCGCGGATCGACGTTGTAGTAATCGCTGATGTCATAGCCGTTGTCGCGGCCAGGCGACGGCTGGAACGGCATCAGCCAGATGGTGGTGATGCCGAGCCCCTGAAGATAGTCGAGCCGCCGCAGCAAGCCCTGAAAGTCGCCGACGCCATCGCCGTTCGCGTCCATGAACGTGCCGACGGACAGGCAATAGATGATCGCGTTCTTGTACCAGAGGTCGTTGACCATACCGATCGCGTGAAGTCGATGAAGGGCGAACCGGGACGGTGCGCCCCTGCATTGCTTATTGCATATGCTTATTGCTTCTTCGCGGCATCGACCTTCGCTTCGGCCGCTTTCTTGTTCGCGTCGTTCTGGGCTTCGACCTTGTTTTCATCGGCCTTGGCCTGCGCTACGTTCGCATCGTGGGCGGCGTCCTGCTTCTTCCTGTCGGCCTTCGCCTGGGCATCGTGCATCTTCTTGTTGGCCTTGCTCTGCGCGTTGGCCGCGTCGTTTCGCGCGCCCGATGCCTCCGCAGCCGTGGTCGCCTTCGCGCCCTTGGCGGCCTTCTTGTCGGCATCGGCCTGAGCGGAAGCCTTGTCTTCGTCCGCCGATGCCTGCGCCTTGGCCGCATCGCTCCGAGCTTCGGCCTTCTTCTTGTTCGCCGTCGCCTGCTCCTCCATCTTTTCGCTGTTTGCCTTCATTTGAGCCTTTTGCGCGTCCGAGGCATCTGCGCCGACTGCCGCGTGCTGAAACGCCGTCGTGGCGAGGAGTGTGGACGCGATAACAGCGATGAGCTTTTTCATGATCGATATCTCCTGTACATCTGTTTTTGAATGACTGCTCCCGACGCGGCGGGCTAACGGCATCGCCGATCAATGAAATTCGCTTCAGAGTTCCGGGGGCACGTTGCGATACGTTGCGTCGTCCCGCTCGAAGCGTTGCCAATAGGGCGGCCGGCTGTAGTACCGGTGAATCGAGTCGGCCCACGAGCGATCTGCCATCGATGGCCACGCATCCTTGTCGAAGCCGGGCGCGCTCTTCACTTGTTCCGTGGTCGCTGAAATCCGAAAGCACTTGTTGTTGGTATCCAGCGTCAAGGCGCTCCATGGAATCGCGAGCAGCTTGTCGCCGATCCCAAGGAAGCCGCCGCTCGAAAGGACCGCATACGCGATGCGTCCGGATGTGACGTCGAGCATGATCTCCTTGATCTTGCCGACATCGTCTCCATCGGAACTCAGTACGTTGTTTCCATCCAGCGTGCTCGCGGCCATGACGTCGGGGCCCGGACCATCCGCGGTCTCGGCGCCTTTCCCGACAATGTTCATCTGGCTTGTATCGACTGACATGATTTGTCTCCCAATGAGCCGACGTTCGACATCGGCATGTCGTTATCGACGCAAAGAACGTTCCGCATATTGGGAGACTGCTTTCGTACGACCGTCGGATGTTTTGCGACTGGATGCTTCTCAGTTCGCCGCGGGACGGACCGTTGCAGTCAGTGCTCCAGTCAGCGTGCCGTCACGCGAATGAGCCTTGCTGCCGGACCTTGATTGATGGGCGCGTCTGCGCGATCAGCGGCGACGCGCCACTTCGGGAACGTGCCGGAGCTGTCGACTTGCCACGCATCACCCGCTTCATCGACGTAGATCGCGCTCGCGCGTCCCTTGGCAGCCGATGTCCTGCGCGCACGCGGCGCATCGCGTTCGAATGACCGGCTGCCCAGCTCGTTGAAGACCGTCGCAAGCGGGCGGTCTGCCTGACCCGACTCGCTGAGCGGAGCGGCGAGCGGTCCTGCGGGCGCGCGCAGCACTGCTTCGGCAGGCTTGCGACCAGCGAGGATCGCGGAGAGCAGCGCCGACGGACCAGTCCAGGCCGATGCTTCGGAAACCTTATCGTCTGCACGCTTCGCGGATGCCGCACCCGGTGAATCGAGCGTGAGCGGCTCGCTCGCGTTGTCGATCTGCACGACGAGGATGACGTGCCAGTCGTCCGGCGTGTTCCTGTAGCGCGGCGCGAGCGACACGAGACGCATGCGCGCGATGTCGAAGCCCGCGTCGCGCAGCAGCAGATATTTGGCGACGGCGAAATCCTTGCACACGCCGCTTTCGATGAAGAAACGCGCCGGCGCGTAGTAGCTGCCATCGGTTCCGTCGCGGTAGCGGATCTCGTTGACGAGCGCGTCGGCGAGCAGCGCGGCGGAGCGATCGCCGGTCTTTGCGCGCGCGGCCTTGACCTGCGCAACGAGCCGAGTCCATCCGGCGGGTTCGCGCATCTGATGGATGCGCACCGCTTCGCGCAGGCGCTGCACGCGGCCGATCGCATCCGATGATGGCTCGAGCTTGCTGTCGGCAAGGGGCAAGAGAAAGATCAGGTCGCCGACCTGCGCGAGTTCCGGGCGCATCTTGCGGTTGGCTTCCCACCATGTGCCGGTGCGCAGGCGCTCGATGCCGGCTTTGAGCGCGTGAGGCGTGGCCGTATCGTCAGGAACCGCGACATGCGCGCCGGATGCGGCTACGTTCGCTGCGCCCGCGACGACGGGCAAAAGCAGCGCGGCTGCCAGCGAGCACTGGAGAAAGCAGACAAGCAGTCGGGCGAGTGGCATGGGCGGACTCCTGACAACCGTACCGCGCGCCAATGCGCCCGGTGACTGGAAGCCGCTCATGCTGTTCAGTATCGATGGCAACGCGGGCTTTGAACCGACATTGCATGCGACGTGCCAATTTTCAGTGGCACGCCAGATCGTTGATTAGACGAGACATTGCGATCGTGAACGGGAATGCCGCAAGTCCGCGGTGATGGCCGCCGACCAACTGCCGCGCGATATCTGTTGCCGTCGCGCGGACATTCCGGCGCGCGCGCATAGACGTGGCGGCCAATCTGGCCCCGTCATCCATTCACGATAATTAATCCAAACTGAAATTTTTAATAACTTTCCCTTATATTTTTTCTCGCGCACGATGCTCACACTGTCCACTCTCGATACCACTTGGAGGAAAGCGCGGACGTAGCAGGAAACGACGGCACACCTCGATCGCGTGCCCGTCGAGCGAAATCGTTGCCTCAATACACGCGCCACTCGCGCGCGTCAATCGGCTTTCCCCCTGCACGCCCGTCTCGCAAACAAACCTGACGCATCGGCTTTTCAGCACGACATCAAGCGCCGAACGAGCGCAATGACACATAACGGAGACAGACATGGTGAGCGCAGATACGACGGTGGCCGGGCAGTCGCACGGGCGTCGTCAGAACAGGTGGGTGCAGTTGGTCATCGGCATCGTCTGCATGGGGCTGGTCGCCAATTTCCAGTATGCGTGGACGTTGTTCGTCATGCCGATGGACGCAAAGCACCATTGGGGGCAAGCGGCGATTCAAACCGCCTTCACGATCTTCATCGTGACCGAAACGTGGCTCGTGCCTGTCGAAGGCTGGCTCGTCGATAAATTCGGACCGCGCCCGGTGGTGATGGGCGGTGCGATCTTCGCTGCGATCGGCTGGATCATCGACGCCCATGCCACCACGCTCATGCATCTGTACATCGCCGCAGTCGTTGCGGGCATCGGTGCCGGCTGCGTGTACGGTACATGCGTCGGCACGGCGCTCAAGTGGTTCCCGGACAAACGCGGTCTCGCGGCCGGCCTGACCGCGGCGGGCTTCGGCGCGGGCGCGGCCGTCACGGTGATTCCGATCTCGAACATGATCCAGAGCTCAGGCTACGAGCACGCGTTCATGTTCTTCGGCATTCTGCAAGGCGCCGTCATATTCGTGCTTGCACTGTTGCTCGTGCGGCCGAATCCGCCGAAAGGCATCGTGCCGGCCAAGCGCATCGTGGCGACCAAGATCGACTACACGACCGGACAGATGGTGCGAGCGCCCATCTTCTGGGTGCTCTATGCGATGTTCGTCGCGGTGGCGGCGGGCGGTGTGATCGCCACTGCGCAATTCGGGCCGATCGCCAAGGAATACGGCTTCGCAAGTTTGCCAGTGAGTCTGTTCGGCGCGACCTTGCCGCTGCTCGCGATGACCTTGTCCATCGACAATCTGTGCAACGGCTTCACGCGCCCGCTATGCGGTTTCATCTCGGACAAGATCGGTCGCGAAAACACCATGTTCATCATCTTCCTGGGCGAAGGCGTCGCGCTGCTGGGGTTGATGCAGTTCGGGCAGAACCCCTACATGTTCATGCTGTTCGCGGCGCTGACCTTCCTGTGTTGGGGCGAGATATTCTCGATCTTCCCGGCGACCTGCGCGGACACCTTCGGCAGCAAGTACGCCGCCGCCAATGCAGGAACGCTATACACGGCCAAGGGCACGGCTTCGATGATGGTGCCGCTCGCGTCGGTGCTCGCGTCGCTCGGTTCATGGAACGCCGTGTTCATCGCTACCGCGATCACGTCGATCGCGGCGGGCGTGTGCGCGAAGTTCGTACTCGCGCCAATGCGTCGCCGATGGATAGAGAACACGGTCACGCAGGCTTCGCCGCAGTCCTATATCGACTTGCCCTTCCAGACCGACTGGACGGACGCGCCGAGCAAGTCGTCGACGCGATGAATCCCGCCTGCTGATACCGAAGCGACGCGTTTCAAGCGCACGCTGTCGCGCGTCATCCGCAAGAACTGCGCATTCGATTTGAAAAAAGAAAGGCCGCGTGACAGATGTCCGCGGCCTTTCTTTCTTTAGCGGTGCCGCGCCTGATCTGATGATCGTCAGCGCGTTGACACCGAAACATCTCATCTAAGGGTTCATCCCGATCCCGAACAGCAAACTAAGCTTTGACAAATTCTGTATCTAATATCTAGTATATCACCAACATAACCGGCCCTCTGGGGGAGACAAATGGCAGACGTACTCGAGGCAAGAACACAGGAAGCCGCCGAAGTTCAGGCGCCGCAATTGACCGACGGTTTCCATCTCGTCATCGACGCGTTGAAGCTGAACGACATCGATACGATCTTCGGCCTCGTCGGGATTCCCATCACCGACCTCGCGCGACTCGCTCAGGCCGAAGGCATGCGTTTCATCGGCTTTCGCCATGAGCAGCATGCGGGCAACGCAGCCGCGATCGCGGGCTACATGACGCAGAAGCCGGGCATCTGCCTGACGGTGTCGGCACCGGGCTTCCTGAACGGACTCACGGCGCTCGCCAACGCGACCACCAATTGCTTCCCGATGATCCTGATCAGCGGTTCGAGCGAGCGTGAAATCGTCGATCTGCAGCAGGGCGATTACGAAGAGATGGATCAGCTGAACGCGGCGAAGCCGTATGCGAAGGCCGCCTATCGCGTGCTGCATGCGGAGGACATCGGCATCGGCATCGCGCGTGCGATCCGCGCGGCCGTGTCGGGCCGTCCGGGCGGCGTGTATCTCGATCTGCCCGCCAAGCTGCTGTCGCAGACGATGGACGCGCTCAAGGGCCAGCAATCGCTCATCAAGGTGGTCGATGCCGCGCCGCGTCAGTTGCCGTCGCCGGATTCGGTGAAGCGCGCGCTCGACGTCATCAAGGGTGCGAAGCGTCCGCTGATCCTGCTGGGCAAGGGCGCAGCGTATGCGCAGGCCGACGCGCAGATTCGCGAACTGGTGGAGAAGAGCGGCATCCCGTATCTGCCGATGTCGATGGCCAAGGGCCTGCTGCCGGACACGCATGCGCAATCGGCGTCGGCTGCGCGGTCGTTCGTGCTGCAGGAAGCGGACTGCGTCGTGCTGATCGGCGCGCGTCTGAACTGGCTGCTCGCGCATGGCAAGGGCAAGACGTGGGGCTCGGCGCCGAAGAAGTTCGTGCAGATCGATATCTCGCCGACCGAAATCGACAGCAATGTCGCGATCGCCGCACCGCTGATCGGCGACATCGGCTCGTGCGTGGCGGCGCTCGTCGAGGGCATCGGCGCGGATTTCCCGAAGCCGTCCGTCGAATGGACGGGCGCGATCAACGAGCGCAAGAACAAGAACCTGGAGAAGATGGCCGCGACGCTCGCGAAGAATCCGTCGCCGATGAACTTCCACAGCGCGCTGCGCGCCATTCGCGACGTGTTGAAGACGCGCCCGGACATCAATGTCGTCAACGAAGGCGCGAATACGCTCGACTATGCGCGCAGCATCATCGACATGTACGAGCCGCGCAAGCGCTTCGATTCCGGAACGTGGGGAATCATGGGCATCGGCATGGGCTTCTCGATCGGCGCCGCGGTGACGAGCGGCAAGCAGGTCGTCGCGATCGAAGGCGATAGCGCGTTCGGCTTCAGCGGCATGGAACTCGAAACCATCTGCCGATACGACTTGCCCGTCTGCACCATCGTGTTCAACAACAACGGCGTGTATCGCGGCACCGATGTGAATCCGACCGGCGGCAAGGACGTCGCGCCGACCGTGTTCGTGAAGAACGCACGCTACGACAAGATGATCGAGGCATTCGGCGGCATCGGCTACAACGCGACGACGCCCGAAGAGCTCACGCATGCGCTCGAAGAAGCGATCAAGTCGGGCAAGCCGACGCTCATCAACGCAGTGATCGACGAAACGGCCGGCACGGAGAGCGGTCGCCTGACGAATCTGAACCCGCAAAGCGCGGCATCGAAAAAGTAACCAAGACTAGCCACCCAGGAGAAATTCGTGAGCAAGAAACCACTCGAAGGCATCAAGATCATCGACTTCACGCACGTTCAGGCGGGTCCCGCATGCACGCAGATGCTGGCCTGGTTCGGCGCCGATGTCATCAAGGTCGAGCGTCCCGGTTCCGGCGACGTCACGCGTAACCAGCTGCGCGACATTCCGGATGCGGATGCGCTGTACTTCACCATGCTCAACAGCAACAAGCGCTCGTTGACGCTCGATACGAAGCAGCCCGAAGGCAAGGAAGTGCTCACGAAGCTCATCAAGGAATCGGACGTGCTGGTCGAGAATTTCGGGCCGGGCGCGCTGGACCGGATGGGCTTCTCCTGGGAGAACATCAGCAAGCTGAATCCGAAGATGATCGTGGCGTCCGTCAAGGGCTTCAGCGACGGCCATCACTACGACGATCTGAAGGTCTACGAAAACGTCGCGCAATGCGCGGGCGGCGCGGCATCGACGACGGGCTTCTGGGACGGCCCGCCGACCATCAGCGCGGCGGCGCTCGGCGACAGCAACACCGGCATGCACCTCGCGATCGGCATTCTCACGGCGATCATCGGCCGCCAGCAAACGGGCAAGGGACAGAAAGTCGCCGTGTCGATGCAGGACAGCGTGCTCAATCTGTGCCGCGTGAAGCTGCGCGATCAGCAGCGTCTCGATCGCGTCGGCTATCTCGAGGAATATCCGCAGTATCCGCACGGCACGTTCAGCGACGTCGTGCCGCGCGGCGGCAATGCGGGCGGCGGCGGTCAGCCGGGCTGGGTGCTCAAGTGCAAGGGCTGGGAAACCGATCCGAACGCCTACATCTACTTCACCATTCAGGGGCACGCATGGGCGCCGATCTGCCGCGCAATCGGCAAGGAGCAATGGATCGAGGACCCGGACTACATGACGGCCGAAGCGCGCCAGCCGCATATTTTCGATATCTTCGGCAAGATCGAAGAATGGCTCGCCGACAAGACCAAGTTCGAAGCGGTCGATATCCTGCGCAAGTTCGATATTCCGTGCGCGCCGGTGCTGACGATGAAGGAACTCGCGAACGATCCGTCGTTGCGTGCGAGCGGTTCCATCGTCGAGGTCGATCACAAGGTGCGCGGCAAATATCTCACGGTCGGCAGCCCGATCAAGTTCTCGGACCTGAAGCCGGAGATCACGGGCTCGCCGCTGCTCGGCGAACATACCGAAGAAGTGCTGCTCGAACTCGGCTATAGCAAGGAGCAGGTAGCGCAAATGAAGGAAGCGCGAGCTGTCTGACGCGCTTGAAAAGGTAACCGCTGCCGTCCACGAAAGCCCAAGACGGCAGCGGCCCTTCAGAAATCAGTCTCGATCGATACCCAAGCATGGACGACACAATGACCCCCACGATCGACTACGAACAACTCGTCAATGCGATCGGCGATGCCGTGATCGTTTCGGATGCGAGCGGCGCGATTACGCTATGGAATCCGGCGGCGCAACGCATGTTCGGCTTCACCCAGAGCGAAGCTTTGGGGCAGTCGCTCGATCTGATCATTCCGGAGCGCCTGCGCGGTCGTCATTGGGACGGCTATCACAAGACGATGGCGACCGGCGAGACGCGCTATGGGCACGATCTGCTCAAGGTTCCCGCCGTCGATAAGGCCGGACGCGCGATGTCGATAGCGTTCACCGTCGCGCTGCTGCATTCGCCGCAAGGCGAGCTGACCGGTATCGTCGCGATCATCCGCGATGAAACGGCGCGGTTTCAGGAAGAGCGTGCGCTCCGCAAGCGTATCGCCGAACTGGAGGCGAAAGTCGACGCCTGATGATTCAGCGATTCAAAGTATAAAAAGCACCATAGAGATAACGGCTCGCGTCCGCGCAACAAAAGGCGCATGAACGCAGCTCAAGGACGAAGCGGCCACCCATCCCACCGGCCGCTTCGCTCGATGCCCGTATACGCGGCTGACCGACCAGACACTGACCATTATTCGTATCTCGCGCCAGCTTTCTCGCTGATGCGAGGTTTGGCATGCTCGCCAGCCGAATGCAGGCGCGCGCCACTGAAGAATTGAAACCGTCGATTGGGAATTTAGTCATGCCAATGATGATTGCTGTGCCACGGGAACGCTTTCCCGGGGAGCGTCGCGTCGCGTTGACGCCGGAAGTAGTCGGGCATCTGCTGAAGCTCGGATTTGAAGTGAGCGTCGAGGCCGGCGCGGGCGAGCTTGCCGCATTCTCCGACGATGCCTATCGCGCTGCGGGTGCGCGAATCGTGGAGAATGCGCCGTCGCTCTATGCGGACGCGCATATCGTCGTGAAAGTGCGTGCGCCTTCCATTGCGCCCGTGGGCGATGAAGTCGAGTTGCTGCGCGAAGGATCGACGCTCATCAGTTTCATCTGGCCGGCGCAGAACGAAGCGTTGTTGACGCGCCTCTCTGCGCGCAACGTCACCGTGCTCGCGATGGACTGCGTGCCGCGCATCTCGCGCGCTCAAAAGCTCGATGCTTTGAGTTCGATGGCCAACATGGCGGGCTATCGCGCGGTCATCGAAGCGGCGCACCAGTTCGGCCGCGGCTTCATGGGACAGATCACGGCGGCGGGCAAGATCGCGCCCGCGAAAGTGATGGTGATCGGCGCGGGCGTCGCGGGACTGGCGGCGATCGGCGCGGCGCGCAGTCTCGGCGCGATCGTCCGTGCTTTCGATACGCGGCCCGAAGTGCGGCAGCAGGTGGAAAGCATGGGCGCCGAGTTTCTCGAACTGGACTATGTCGAGGACGGCAGCGGCAGCGGCGGCTACGCGAAAGAGATGAGCGCCGAATTCATCGCGGCTGAAATGGCGCTGTTCGCCGCGCAGGCAAAAGACGTCGACGTCATCGTGACGACCGCGCTGATTCCGGGCAAGCCCGCGCCGAAACTGATCACCGCCGACATGGTGCGCAGCATGCGCCAAGGCAGCGTGATCGTCGACATGGCGGCGGAGCAGGGCGGCAACTGCGAGCTGACGCGGCCGGGCGAGGCGGCATCGATCGAAGGCGTCACGATCGTCGGCTATACGGATCTGCCATCGCGCATGGCAACGCAATCGAGCCAGTTGTACGGCACCAATCTGCGGCATCTTCTGACCGATCTGACGCCGCAGAAGAACGGCGAAATCACGCTCGATACCGATGACGAAGTGATGCGCGGCGTCACCGTCGTGCTGCGCGGCGAGGTGAAATGGCCGCCGCCCAAGAAGCCGGAGCCCGCGATTGCGCCGCCCGCTGCCGCAAAGCCCGCTGCAACGATTGCCGTGACCATCGAACAGAAGCGTCGCGCGGGATGGATCGGCGTGGCCGGGCTCGTCATCGCGGCTGCGTTGCTTGCCGCGCTCGGCGCCGTTGCGCCGCCTGCGTTCGTCGCGCACTTCACGGTGTTCGTGCTGGCGATCTTCGTCGGCTTTCAGGTCGTGTGGAACGTGACGCCCGCCTTGCACACGCCGCTGATGAGCGTGACCAACGCGGTCAGCGGAATCATCGTGACGGGGGCGCTGCTGCAGGTCGGCACGCCGCATCATCTGGTCGCGATTCTCGCGGGCCTCGCGATCCTCGTCGCGACAATCAATATCGCTGGCGGCTTTCTCGTCACTCAACGCATGTTGAACATGTTCCAGCGCTAAGGAGATCGACATGCAAACTGGAATCGGAAGCATCGCCTATCTGGCGGCGAGTGTGCTGTTCATCCTGAGCCTGCGCGGGCTCAGTCATCCATCGACGGCGCGGCGCGGCAATCTCTATGGCGTCGCCGGCATGGCGATCGCGATCGTCACCACGCTCTGGCTCAACGGCGGGGAAGCGTTGCCGGCCGTCGCCGCGCTGATGGCGATCGGCATCGCGGGCGGCGCGATCCTCGCGCGGCGCGTCGAGATGACGCAAATGCCGCAACTCGTCGCGGCATTGCATAGCTTCGTGGGCCTCGCGGCCGTGCTGGTCGCCATTGCGAGCTACCTGTCGCCGGCAGCCGGCGCGGAATCGGACAGCGCGGCGCAGTCGGTCCACAACGTGGAGATCTATCTCGGCGTGTTCATCGGCGCGGTAACGTTCACGGGGTCCATCGCCGCGTTTCTGAAGTTGCAGGGCGTGGTAGGCGGCAAGCCGTTGCTGCTGCCGATGCGGCACACGCTGAATCTCGTCGGCGTGTTCGCGTGCATCGCGCTCGGCTACGTGTTCCTGACAGCGCCCGACGCCGATGTGGGCATCAGCTCGCTCTTGACGATGACCGTCATCGCCGCGCTGATCGGCGTGCATCTGGTGATGGCGATCGGCGGCGCGGACATGCCGGTGGTCGTGTCGATGCTGAACAGCTATTCGGGCTGGGCCGCCGCCGCGACGGGTTTCATGTTGAGCAACGATCTGCTGATCGTGACCGGCGCGCTGGTCGGGTCGAGCGGAGCGATTCTGAGCTACATCATGTGCCGCGCGATGAACCGCAAGTTCCTCTCCGTGATTCTCGGCGGATTCGGCACGGCGACCTCGACCGCTTCGAAGACGATCGAGGGTGAAGTCGCGCCGGTCACGGTCGATGAAGTCGGCTCGCTGCTGCGCGATGCGTCGGAAGTCGTCATCGTGCCCGGTTACGGCATGGCGGTCGCGCAGGCTCAGGCGACGATCAGCGAGATCACGAAGAAGCTGCGCAGCAAGGGCGTGAACGTGCGATTCGGCATTCATCCGGTGGCGGGCCGCTTGCCGGGGCACATGAACGTGCTGCTCGCGGAGGCGAAGGTGCCCTACGACATCGTCCTGGAGATGGACGAGATCAACGACGACTTTTCCAACACGGATGTCGTGCTGGTGATCGGCGCAAACGACATCGTGAATCCTGGCGCGCTGGAGGATCCGGGCAGTCCCATCGCCGGGATGCCCGTGCTCGAAGTGTGGAAGGCGCGCACCGTGGTCGTGTCCAAACGAAGCATGGCGGCAGGCTACGCCGGCGTCGACAATCCGCTCTTCTATAAGGAAAACACGCGGATGCTCTTCGGCGATGCGAAGGGCAGTGTCGATGCGTTGCTCAGTCATCTTGGCGCTTGAGATAGGGGTTTAAACGATGAAGATCTGTGTGTATGGCGCCGGAGCGATCGGTGCATATATGGGCGCGCAACTGGCGTCGGCGGGCGCGGACGTGAGCTTCGTTGCGCGTGGTCCGCATCTCGCGGCGATGCAGGAAAACGGTGTACGGCTGCAAATCGATGGCGGGGAACGTGTCGTCAAGGTCAGATGCGCGTCGGATCCGCGCGAGCTGGGTCCGCAAGACTACGTGATCATCGCGTTGAAAGCGCATTCGGTGCCGGGCGTCGTCGGCCAGATCCAGACTTTGCTCGGACCAGAGACGGCTATCGTCACGGCGGTCAACGGCATTCCGTACTGGTACTTCTTCAAGCATGGCGGCGAGCTGGAAGGCTCCACGCTCGACAGCATCGATCCCGGCGCGAAGCAATGGAACGCGCTCGGACCGGAGCGTGCGATCGGTTGTGTCGTGTATCCGGCGGCGGAAGTCGTCGCGCCGGGCGTGATCCGCCATGTGTACGGCAAGAAGTTCCCCATCGGCGAACCGAATGGAGCGCGCAGCGAGCGCGTTCAGAAGCTGCATGAAATCATGAGCGCGGCGGATCTGGATGCGCCCATTCGGGAGCGTATTCGCGATGAAATCTGGCTGAAGCTCTGGGGCAACCTCTGCTTCAATCCGATCAGCGCATTGACTCATGCAACGCTCGATGTCATTACGAGCAATCCGGCCACGCGCGCCGTGTCGAAAGCGATGATGCTGGAGGCGAAAGCGATCGCGGATCGCTTCGACGTGCATTTCCGTGTCGATGTCGAAAGACGTATCGACGGTGCGGGTGCGGTCGGCGCGCACAAGACGTCGATGCTCCAGGATCTCGAGGCCAACCGGCCGATGGAAATCGATCCGCTCCTTACCGTCGTCCAGGAAATGGGGCGTCTCGTCGGGCAGCCGACACCGACGATCGATACGGTGCTCGCGCTCATCAAGCTGCGAGGACAGATGGCGGAGCCTTCGCTTCAATCGGCGGGACAATCGACGCCCGTGGCCGAGAAGTCTTCGCGGACGGGCCTGGCAGCAGTAGCCAGCGCGTAATTGCAGCGTAGCGACACGTCGGGCAGGCGTGCCCGGCGTTTCAAGGCGCGAGTGCGTTCGAGAATCGCGGGTCGCCGAGATACGCGACATTGAAGCGAAACCACGGCGAAACGATGTTCGCGTGCGCGGAAAAAATCGTCCCCGGCGCGAGGATCACGTGCTTGCCGAGCATCTCCTTCGCGAACGCTATCGAATCGTCGTGCGCGGGCAAACGCGCCCATAGATAAAGACTCTGATCGCTGACCTTGAAGATGGTCGCGCCAAGACGCGTCAACGCTTCGACGCCCGTCGCCGTCGCGCGTTTGAGGCGGTCCTGCAAGCGGTTCGTGTGACGCAGGAAGTGTCCGTCGCCGACGATCGCATCGAGCGTGCGCTCGCAGTATTCGCTGCTGCTTACGTGCGTGAGCATCTTCACGTCGGCGAGATCGCTGGCGAGATCGGCATCGCAGGCGAGAAAGCCCACGCGCAGCGCCGCCGACACCGACTTCGAAAAGCTGCCGATATAAATCGTGCGCCGCAATTGATCCAGCGCGCTGATGCGCGTCGCCGAGCGCGGCTTGAGATCGGCGAGGGCGTCGTTCTCGACGACGATCAGATCGTGCGCTTCCGCCAGTTGCAGAACGCGGTGCGCCTTCGCCGCGCTGATGTCCGTCGCGGTGGGATTGTGTCCGACCGATTGCGTGAAGAAGAGCCGCGGCCGATGCGTCTTGAGCCGCTCCTCCAGCGCCGCGATATCCGGCCCGTCGACCGCGCGCGGCACGCCGACGATATTCGCGCCCGACAGCTTCAGCTTGCCGAACAGCGCGTAATAGCCGGGATCGTCGACGAGCACGGTGTCGCCCGGGCGCACGAAGTAACGCACGACCATGTCCATCGCCTGATTCGCGCCGTGCGTGAGGACGATCTGTTGCGGCGCGGCTTCGATCTCATAGCCGGCGAGCTTTTGCTGCAGATGCTGACGCAAGGGCAGATAGCCGAAGCGGCTGCCGTAACGAAACAGCGACGCGACACCGGTTCGCACCACGCGCTGGTGGAAGTGATCGAGCCGCGTCTCTTCGAGCCATGCGACGGGCGGAAATCCCTCACCGAGATTGAGAAAGTCCGGCTTGCTCTGCAACTGTTCGCGCATGAGCCAGACCGAATCCATCGCGCGATCGAGCGTCGGCGCATCTTCGTCATGCTGCTGCGGCTTCGCCACGCTCGCGACGTAAAAGCCCGCGCCGCGTCGCGGCTCGATGAGACCGTTCGCCGTCAGCATGTCGAATGCGCTGATGACGGTGTTTTTCGCGCAGCCGTTCGCCTCAGCGTATTCCCTGATCGACGGGAGTTTGTCGCCCGCGCGCAGCACACCTTCCGTGATCTGTCTGGCGAGATTGTCCGCGAGTGTCGCAGACAGGCTGGGCTTCTCATGCCGCATCGTATCGACCTGTTCTGAAAATGATCCTGCTGTCATGGGTACAGCAAGGTCACTGTTTGTCGGAATTGTACCTTTGAAATGGGTACAGTCAGCCTATTATTCGCTCACCCGGTGCGTTGCTGCAAGCATCGAAAGCAAACACTCACGACACACATCCAGACAGAAGAGGAAGACACATGATCGATTCGAAGTTGCCGAACTTCCGCGCGATGTCGCCCGCGCAACGCCTCTCGCACATCGCGCAGGCAGCGGACCTCGACGACGCCGCGCACGCGCTCCTCGCGAAACCCGGCGCGCTGCCGCTCGAAACCGCGAACGGCATGATCGAAAACGTCGTCGGCACGTTCGAATTGCCGATGGCGGTGGCGGGCTACTTCCAGATCAACGGCCGCGACGTGCTGGTGCCGATGGCGGTCGAAGAGCCGTCGATCGTCGCCGCGGCGTCGTTCATGGCGAAGCTCTCGCGCGAGGCGGGCGGCTTTCGCACCTCCAGCACCGGGCCGTTGATGCGCGCGCAAGTGCAGATCGTCGGCGTGTCGGACCCGTATGGCGCGCGGCTTGCGATTCTCAAGCATCGCGACGAGCTGATCGAAATGGCGAACGCGCGCGACAAGGTGCTGATCGGTCTCGGCGGCGGCTGCCGCGACATCGAAGTGCACGTGTTTCCGGACACGCCGCGCGGCGCGATGATCGTCGCGCATCTGATCGTCGACGTGCGCGACGCAATGGGCGCGAACACCGTCAACACGATGGCCGAAACCGTCGCGGGCCGCATGGAGGAAATCACGGGCGGCAAGGTGCGTCTGCGCATCCTGTCGAATCTCGCGGATCTGCGCCTCGCGCGCGCGCAGGTTCGCTACAGTGCGGCCACGCTGCAAACGAAGGAATACGCGGGCGAGGACGTGATCGCCGGCGTCGTCGATGCGTATCTGTTCGCGGCGATCGATCCGTACCGCGCCGCCACGCACAACAAGGGCATCATGAACGGGATCGATCCGGTGATCGTCGCGACGGGCAACGACTGGCGCGCGGTCGAGGCGGGCGCGCACGCGTACGCGAGCCGCGGCGGGCGCTATACGTCGCTGACGACGTGGGAAGTGGCGAACGACGGCGACCTCGTCGGCACGATCGAAATGCCGATGCCCGTCGGACTCGTCGGCGGCGCGACGAAGACGCATCCGCTCGCGCGTCTCGCGTTGAAGATCATGAACGTGGGCTCGGCGCAGGAACTCGGCGAGATCGCCGTCGCGGTCGGTCTCGCGCAGAACATGGGCGCGTTGCGTGCGCTCTCGACGGAGGGCATCCAGCGCGGCCACATGGCGCTGCACGCGCGCAACATCGCGCTGGCAGCGGGCGCGAGTGGCACGGATATCGACTGGGTCGTGAAGAAGATGGTCGCCGCGCGCAACGTGAGCGTCGATTACGGCATGAGTCTTCTGCAAGGGCCGCGCGATGAATGAGCTGCCAAAGCGCGTACGCATCGTCGAAGTCGGTCCGCGCGACGGCTTGCAGAACGAGCCGTCGCCCGTATCGGCCGATGTGAAGGCCGAACTCATCGAGCGCCTGATCGATGCGGGCGTGCGCTATGTCGAAGCGGCCTCGTTCGTATCGCCGAAATGGGTGCCGCAAATGGCCGATGGCGCGCACGTGCTCGAACGCGTGCGCGACAAGGCGCGCGCCACGCACACGACGCTCGCCGCGCTCGTGCCGAACATGAAGGGCCTCGACGCCGCGCTCGCATCGCATGTCGATGAAATCGCGGTCTTCGCGGCGGCATCCGAATCGTTCTCGCAGAAGAACATCAACTGTTCGATCGACGAAAGCATCGCGCGCTTCGAACCGGTGATCGCGGCGGCGCGCGAGGCGAACGTACGCATTCGCGGTTATGTATCCTGCGTGCTCGGATGCCCGTTCGAAGGCGAGATTGCGCCGCAAGCCGTCGCGCGCGTCGCAAGGAAGCTCTTCGACATGGGCTGCTACGAGATCAGTCTCGGCGATACCATCGGCGCGGGCACGCCGCTAAAAACCCAGGCGATGCTCGACGCGTGCATCGAACACATTCCCGTCGATGCGCTCGCCGGTCACTTCCACGATACGTGGGGCATGGCCGCCGCGAACGTGCACGCGGCGCTGCAACGCGGCGTCGCGGTGTTCGATGGCTCGGTATCGGGCATCGGCGGATGTCCGTATTCGCCGGGCGCGACGGGCAACGCCGCAACGGAGGACATCGTCTATTTGTGCGAGGGCATGGGCATCGAGACGGGCATCGATCTGAACGGACTTGTGCAAGCGGGCGCGTTCATTTCGACGGCATTGAAGCGCGAAACGTCATCGCGCGTGGCGCGCGCACTCGAGGCCAAGCGTCAGCGACAAGAAAAGCAGTGCATCTGATCACTCCATTCAAGGAGGAGACATGGAACAGCAACTCGCCGCGCACGAGCGCGGCCGGGCGCTCTCGCAAAGCGCCGAAACGACGGAGTATCAGCTCGTCGAAATATGGGGCGATACCGTCGATACGCGGCATCTCGCGTGGTCGGTCGTGCTCGGCATCGCGATCAGCTACGGCGCGTTCGCCGTCGCGAATCGCGTGCTCGCCGCTTATGTGCCCGATGCCGCGATGGCCCGCGCTTACGCGATGCTCGTCGGCCTCGCCGGATGCCTGATCGCGGGCGCGGTCTGCGCGAAGCTCTTCAAGCCGAAGCGCGAAGTGGTCGAGGAAGCGCACGGCGCGGCGGGCCGCGAGGAAGTGCTGAAGCAGCTCGCGAACGAAGCGGGCGGACTCGGGCGCGTCGCGGACCTGCCGCCTTCGGTCGTCGCGGAAATGAAGGAGCTCGGTTTGTACGAGCTTTTCGCCGAATATGAACAACGCGATGAACAACGCGAAGGAGCGCGCTGATGGAACCGTTCGTCACTCAACTGCTCGTCGCGCTCGGCATGGGACTCATCGGCGCGATCGTGTTCTCCGGCATCGGCCTCATTTCGGGCACCGATGAAACCACGACGCTCGCGCCGCTCACCTTGCTCGTCGTGCTGCTCGGCGTGCCGCCCGTCGGCGTGTTTTCGTTCTTCATGGCGGGCGCGGTGTCGAAGCACATGACGCACGCGATTCCGACCGCCTTGCTCGGCATTCCCGGCGACACGCTCGCCACGCCCCTGCTGCAACAGGCGACGATGCTGCGCAACCTCGGCGTGCCGCATATCGCCCTGCGCAAGATGATCTCGGGCGCGATCGTCGCGGCGTTCGTCGCCGTGCCGCTCGCGGTGCTGTTCGCCGTGCTGCTCGCGCCGTTCGGGCCGGTCATCACGAAGGCCGCGCCGTGGGTGTTTCTCGCGGCATCGGTCGCCATTGCGTTCTTTTCGTCGGGACGATGGGCTTCGGTGTTTCTGCTCGTGCCGTTCGTGCTGGTGATCGTCGGTCTTCAGGCGCTCACGGGCAAATACGGCGTGAAGCTCTCGGTGAGCTACTTCCTCGGCATCGCGATCGGGCCGCTCATCGCCGATCTGTTCTCGATACTCTCGCCCGCCGATCGCGCCCGCATGCGCCGCGAACGCGTCCGCACGTTCTCGCTCGCGCCCGACGTGAAGGGCTGGAGCGGCTACTTCCCCAATCCGATGAAAGTGCTCGACGGCCAGCAACGCGGCTGGGTCGCGGCCACCGCGGCGATATCGAGCGCGACATTCGTGTTCAGCCCGGTCGCGATGACGGTCGTGCTCGGCGAACTCGTCGGCTCGCGTGTGAGGCATGCGTATCATCGCCTGACGACGGTGATCTCCGCGCGCAACGGCGTGACCGAAGCGACTTACATCGCCGAAGCGCTGATTCCGCTGATCGCGTTCGGTCTGCCGCTGAGTCCTGTCGCGGCGGGACCGGCCGCGCCGCTATTCAACGCACCGCCGCGCTTTTTCGTCGATACGGCGACGGGCCACATCAACAATCTGCATACGTTGATGACGACGTGGCAGTTCCTCGGCTTCGGCTTGCTCGCGGTCGTGCTCGCGGCGCTCGTCGCGTATCCGCTGTCGATGAACTACGCGCATCGCGCGGCGTCGTTCGTCGCGAGGAAGCTGAGTCACGAGGCGATCATCGCGACGTTCGTCGGTCTGATCGTCGTAATCAGCGTGTGGGAAGGGCAACTGCTCGGTCTGCTCGTGATTCTGAGCGTGGGCTTGCTCGGCGGATTGCTGTCGCGCAACTTCGGCTTCAATACCGGCGTGCAGTTCATGGGCTATTACACGGCGGTGTTGAGCGTGCCGGCTTTGACGAAGGCCTTTGGCGCGTGACGCGGTGCGCGCTGCGTTTCGTTATCCGACCGGCGGCAACCGGTCGGACGCCGCCGATCGAGGGCGCAAAGGCGACCGCTCACTGCCGGCGCGGATGTTCGAGAAAGAATCGCAGCATTTCGGCACTGGCGTCGGGGCCGGACGGATCGGTATAGCTTCCGCTTGACGAGCCACCGGACCACGCATGCGGCGCGCCGTGGATGATCCAGAGTTCTGCATCCACCCCGGCTTGCGACGTCATGTGCCGGACCGTATGTTTGCGCGCGCGGCCGTCACCGCTCGACGCGCGGGCGGGTGCCGCTTCGCTCGCAGAAAACTCGCGTACCAGTTCGTTGGCGTTCGAAGGATGCACGGTGGCATCGGCATCGCCGTGAAAGACGATCAGCGGGCATTGCGACGCCTGCGCGTGATGAATGTCCGCCCGGCCGGCTTTGCGCGCCTTGGATCGGGCCTTGCCACCGCGCATGGCCGCCAGCGCCGATGGCAAGTCGTGCGCGCATCCCACGGGCAGGCCCGAGTGAATGCCTGCTGCCGCGTAAAGGTCGGGATAGGTTTGCGCCACGATCGCCGCCATTGCGCCGCCGGCCGAAAGCCCTGCAACGAAGACGCGTTTCGGATCGACGTCGTGATCGGCCATCACCTCTCGCGTGATGCCCGCGATCAGCGACGGCTCGCCGTGGTCGCGCTGCTGGTCGCCGTGCCTGAACCAGTTCCAGCATTTCGACGTATTCGCGTTCTGCGGCTGGATCGGATAAGCGACGATAAAGCCGTGCGTTTCGGCGAGCGCGTTCATCCGCGTGCCGGATGCGAAGTCGTCGGCGTCCTGGGTGCAGCCGTGCAGCATGACGATCAGCGGTAAAGGATCGCGACGTGAATGAGCGGGTACGTAGACCTTGTAATCGCGTTGACCGGCGGCGCCGACATAACGACGCGTGCTGAAGTGCCCGCGATCCTGCACGTCCGCATCAGTCCGCGTCTTGCCGGCGTGGCGCCGGGGTTGCAAGAGATCGGCGAATCGCGCGGTCGTCGTGTCGTCCTGCGGGTTAGGGTGCGCGGTTGCCGTGTCCGTCCGTTCGCCGCGCATGGCGCGTTTGACGATTTCCGCGGCCGCGGCGGGATCGTTGCTGCGAAAGAGCGCGAATGCCTCTTTCATCGAGTCCAAAAAACCTTCGTTGAGTTTCATGTTTATTCCGTTAGCGGGAAGGCGTCAGGCGCATCAGCGGATTAGATCCGCCAATGCGGCCTTGACTGCCGGTGACGCATGGAGCGCGCCTCGAACCAGAATCGAGTCGATCGCTGCCAGCGCGAGTTCGGGGGAGACGTCCATGGCAATGCTCGCCAAACCGAGCACCTGAATCCGCAGACGCTGATTGGCCGCGCATGCCGCCTCGAGATCCTGTTTCGAAAAATGCTGAAGGCCGAGCACGAGTTCGCGGCGCGTCACGGTGTCCTTCAGAGCCGGCGCATGAATCGACAACTGATTGCGGATGGCCGTGCGGATCAGATCCGTCCGGTTCGAGTAAAAGCCTTCCTCGACGAGCAGATCGATCTGGCCCAAGTCGACCGGACCGAGATTGATGGTGATTTTTTCGGTTTCGCTGCCTCGCGAGCGATCCGGCACTTCTTTTGCCATAGCGTGAAAAACCTCCCGTTACCATCCATGTGGATGGTTATAGGAGGATTTCAAGAGAGCGTCAACGATGATTTTTGCGATTTAGCGCAGACGCGATCGCGACTCAGACGCGCACCCAGCAACCCGATTCCGGGCACACGGCGGTTCGTGAGCCGTTCAGCCAGACTTGCGCTTCCTCGAGTTGCAGCGCGTTCGAGCGGTCGCTATCGAAGACGACGTTCAGCGCGTTTCCGGTATCGGCGTCTTCGATGGGAAGTTCCCACGTCAGGAAAATCTGGGTGAAGTCGTGGTCCGGGGGGAAGTCGGCGGCGCAGAAGCGGTCGCTGTCGCGCTGAATGACGCCGTGAGGCTGGACCGTATCGAAGATCACGGCCGTTCCCCTCGTCAGCGCAATGCGTTGTCCGGTAGCGGGGAAGTGCAGGTCCAGACCTTTGTCTTCGCTCAGGAAGAGATTGCAAAAAGCGGCGCCGCCATACTGCTCGCCGTCATGGTGATACCTGGCGCCACGACAGGCCATCAACGCCATGTCGCTATCGTCGAGCACCGCGGGAAGCCCCAGCGCGCCGGTCCAGTCGGACATGGCCTGCACGCAGCGTTTGTAGTCCGGCCAGCGAAATTGCGTCCGCGCGAGATGCATCGGCTCGACATCACCGGGTTGCAGCGCGAGACGCGTCGTGGTTTCTCTCTGCCAATCCGCGAGCATCGACGCGGGAGGCGCAGGCAGATCGAGCGTGCCGGATAGAACGATGTCACTGACGCGACGACTGCGGATCGCGTCGCCGCTCCAGAAGAAAGAAGTCAGCATGTCTCGCATTGGGCAGGACTTTCGGAGCTAAAAAGAAATGTTCGCGGCGCATAATACGGCCTTGTCACATCTCAGCAGCATTCGACATGATAACTTTGACCGGGGAAGACGGCCCTGACGCACTGAAGGACGACATCGAGGCTATCGGCCGCGTGAGTGCCGTGGGCTCGATGCTCAAGGCGATTTGCGAAAGAACATCGATGGGCTACGCCGCGGTCGCGCGCGTGACAGACAATACATGGACAGCGTGCGCCGTTCACGACGACATTGGCTTCGGTCTGGAAGTCGGCGGTCAACTCGATCTGAAGACGACGCTATGCTTCGAATCGCGAGAAGCGCGCGAATCGATCGTCATCGATGACTTCGGGAACGATCCGCGTTACTGCGGTCATCACACGGCCAGAATCTATAACCTTCAAAGTTATATCTCCGTGCCGATCGTTCTATCCAACGGCCGGTACTTCGGCAATCTATGCGCGATCGATCCGCGTCCGCGCTATCTGTCCGATGTCCGCACGGTCTGCATGTTCGAGGCGTACGCCAAGCTCATCGCGCTTGAGCTCGAACTGGAGGAGAACCGCTCTGCGTCGGCAACTGCGCTATCGCACGCGCGCGAGGCCGCGGAATTGCGTGAGCAGTTCATCGCCGTTCTCGGACATGACCTGCGCAATCCGCTAACAGCGGTGCATTCGATTGCCGAATATCTTTCGATCAAAGGTGGAACCACCGAGATCACTCAACTCGGATTGCGATTGAAGGCGGTCGCCGGCCGAATGGCGGGTTTGATCGACGATGTAATGGACTTCGCGCGCGGACGCCTGGGCGCCGGACTCGGCGCCCACATCGCGCCGGTGCCCGATCTCGGCAAGCTTTTGCGCGATATCGTTTCCGAGGCAAAGGCGGGTCATCCCGGCTTGATGATAGAAGACAGCATCGCCATTGAAGGAACCGTCCACTGCGATTCGGTTCGTATGCAGCAGCTATTGTCCAATCTGTTAGGCAATGCAATCACGCATGGCGCGGCGGACTTGCCTATTACCGTAAATGGGAAAGTCGAGGCCGGTAAATTGATCATCGCCGTGAAGAACGGTGGCGATGCCATTGCGCCCGAGGACATCAGGAAAGTGTTCGAGCCATATTGGCGGCCCGCCGATCAACCGCGAGGCGGGGGTCTCGGTCTCGGTCTTTTCATCTGCAAGCAAATCGTGCAGGCTCACCATGGCGATCTGCAGGTATCGTCATCGCTCGCCGATGGCACATGTTTCACTGCAATCATCCCCGTTCGGCAAGTGTGAGGTCGGGATCCGCTGATGCCGGCGTCGAGACGATAACTTCTCAACTGCCGTAAGGATCGAACTGGAAATACCTGGCTGCGAGTTGTTTATAGGTGCCGTCGGCGAGCATGTCGGCGATCGCCTTGTTCATCTTTTCCTTCAGTTCGATATCCGACTTGCGGATTCCAATGCCCGCGCCGTTGCTCGCATAGACATTGCCGCCGGTGAACTTGAAACCGGCGCCTTGCGGCGTTCTCAGGAATCCGTACTCGCCGACGGCTGCATCGGTGAAGCAGCTATCGAGACGGCCTGCGGCGAGATCCGCGAATACCTGATCGAAATTCGGATAAGAAACGACGCGCGCGCCGGCGGGCGCCCAATGTTCCTTCGCATAGGATTCGGGAACGGTGCCCTGCTGGACACCGATCGATTTTCCTTTCAGCGATTCCGCGGTGGGTTCGAGGTTCGTGTCTTTACGCACGATCAGTTTGTTCGGCGTCTTATATAACCTCGATGTGAAATCGATCACCTGTTTGCGTTTGTCGGTAATCGACATGGACGCGAGAATGGCATCGAATTTCTTGGCCTGAAGCGCGGGAATCATGCCATCGAAGTCGTTCTGAACCCATTCGCATTTTGCGTGCATGCGCTTGCAGATTTCGGTCCCGAGATCGATGTCGAATCCGACGAGCTTGCCGCTGGAGTCGCGCGATGAAAACGGCGGATGCGACGGATCCACGCCGTATCGAAGCGTCGACGCATCCTGAGCGCTTGCATACGATGAGGTGAAGGCGGCCGCGCAAAACAGCAGGGTCGACACGAATCGTTTCATTACAGAAGTCTCCGGCTGATGATCTTGTTGTCGATAAAGAGAAAGAAAAGCTATGCCGCGGACAGAAACCTTCGGAGCCGGCTGCTTGCGGAATTGGCGAACAGGTCCGCCGGTTTTCCTTGCTCTTCGATTCGTCCTTCATGCAGAAAAATGATCTCGCTGGAAACATTGCGGGCGAAGTTCATCTCATGCGTCACCACGATCATCGTCCGTCCTTCCGCCGCGAGTTTCTGCATGACCTTCAACACTTCGGACACGAGTTCGGGATCGAGAGCGGAAGTCGGCTCGTCGAAAAGCAGAACGTCGGGATCCATCGTCAGTGCGCGGGCGATTGCGACGCGCTGTTGCTGGCCACCCGAGAGATGCGCAGGGTAACGGCCGGCGATATCGACGCCCAAACCGACCTTGTCGAGATTGGCCCGGCCATATTCTTCGGCTTCGCGCCGACCGAGTCGGAGTACGTGAATCGGCGCATGAATCACGTTTTCGAGCACCGTCATATGCGGCCATAAGTTGAAGTGCTGAAACACCATCGCGAGCTTGGACCGTATGCGCCGCAACTGATGTTTGTCGACCGGCTTAAGCGTGCCCGTCCTGTCCTGCTTCATGCGGATTTCCGTCTGATTGACGAAGATGCGGCCCGCCGACGGATGTTCGAGCAAGTTCATGCAGCGCAAGAGCGTGCTTTTGCCCGAGCCCGACGAGCCGAGAACGCTGATGACGTCGCCGGCGCGCGCGCTGAGCGACACGCCTTTCAGCACTTCGTGCGTACCGAAGCTCTTGTGAAGATCGGCGACCACGACTTTTTCAGGTGAACGCGACGATTCGATGCAGACATCGTTAGTCATTTTTGCGGTGTCAGGTAAGCGAGCCAACGGTTTTCCGCCTGGCGAAAGAGCCAGACCAGCGAAAAGGTGATCGCGGAATAGAGCAGAAACGCAATGCCGAATGCGGCGAACGATTGATAGGTCGCGGAATTCACGTCGCGCGCCACTTTCAGCAGATCCGGCACGGTTGCGGCGAATGCAACGGAAGTCGAATGGAAGACCAGAATGACTTCATTGCTATAACTCGGTAACGAGCGCCGCAGCGCGGAGGGGAGAATGACGTGCAGATAAAGCTGCAACGTCGACATTCCCGCGGCCACGCCGGCTTCGATCTCGCCCGCAGGCGTGGCCTTGATCGCGCCGGCGAAAATCTCGGTCGTATAGGCGCATGTATTCAATGCGAAAACCAGTAGCGAACAATGCATTCCGTCCCGAAAGAACGCGTTCGTGAGCTCGTGATTTCGAATCACGTCGAGGCTGAACACGCCTGTATAGCAAAGCAGTAACTGAACGAATAGCGGTGTGCCGCGAAACAGATAGGTGTAAAGCCAGACCGCGCGCGACAGGAAACGGTTCGCGGAACTGCGCGCGATGGCCATCGGCACCGCCAGTGCGGATCCGAGCACGACGGAGAACAGCAGCAGCCAGATCGTGACGATCAATCCGGTGAACTGATAGCCGTCGGTATAAAGATAGTGCCGCCAGTATTCGCGGAAGATGTCGATCATACGTTCACCTTGCGCACGCCGACGTCATATCGATTTTCGAGGTGACGTAATACGAGATTGGATGCTGTCGTGATCAGCAAATAAACGAATGCGGCCACGCCGATAAAAAAGAAGTAGTGCGTGGTGGTCTTGCCTGCGTCTTGCGCGGCTTTGACGACATCCGAGAGTCCGATGATGGATACGAGCGCCGTCGATTTGACGATGACTTGCCAGTTGTTTCCGAGCGCCGGCAGCGCATAGCGCATCATTTGCGGAAACAGGATATGCGCAAGGACATGACCGAACGACATGCCGAGCGAAGTGCCCGATTCGAGTTGCCCGCGCGGAATCGCCAGAAAAGCGCCACGGAGCGTCTCGGTAAAGTACGCGCCGTGGATCAGACCCAGCACGATCACACCGGCCGCGAAAGGCTTGATATCGATCTGCGTCCAATGCAAACGCTCGGTGATGCCGTTCAGCAGAATCTGGATGCTGTAGTAGAGCAGCAGCATCAGCACGAGATCCGGCGCGCCGCGCACGATCGTCGTGTAGAGACGGGCCAGTTTTGCGATCCATCGGCTGCCGAACAGCTTCGCGCAGGCGCCGAGCAAGCCGATCGCGAAGGCCAGCGCCAGCGAACAGACCGCCAGTTGCACGGTCTGCAGCGCGCCTTCGAGAACGAGCGCGCCATATCCGTGTAGAAGAGAACTCATGGACGATGTCCCTTGTGTGTCCGATGTGGCACATTTGAGCGCATGCCAAATTCGATGTCAATGAAGTTCCGATAAGTGGAACTACTTAGAACCGTAAACGGCATTTTTCAGATGCGCGAGTTTAGAATCTCGTTGCGCAGCCGGAACCTCGCGCGTCATCGTAGAAAGGAGACGAAAGGTGCTACTCAAGCGGACGCCGTTACTCGCAGCGACCATCGGTACGCAGCGCGATCTCGTAAGCCTGACGTTCGGGCCGCCGGACGCGGACATGAAGGTTTATCTGCAGGCATCGCTTCATGCCGACGAAACGCCCGCGATGCTCACGGCGCACGTCCTGCGCGACGAACTCCAGGCGCTCGAAGCCGCGGGCAAGCTCGACGCGACCGTCACGCTCGTTCCGATAGCGAATCCGATCGGACTGAGTCAGCATGTCTTCGGCCAGTTCTTCGGCTGCTTCGAGCTGAATAGCGCCGCGAACTTCAATCGCGGCGTCGCGCGTCCCTCGGACATCTGCGCGCATCTGGAAGGCCGTCTCGGCAGCGACGAAGACGCGAACAGGCGCGCGATAAAGAACGCAATGCGCGCATCGCTCGATGCTTGCGCGCCGACGACGGAATTCGACGCGCTGCGTTCGACCCTGCTGAAGCTGTCTTGCGATGCCGACATCGTTCTCGACATTCATTGCTCGCTGGAAGCGGTCGTCCACGTCTATGCCGACACCGCCGCGTGGCCGCGCGTCGAACCGCTCGCGCGCCATCTGCAATCGCGGGCGCAGATGCTGTTCGACGGCGCGGATCTCGGGCTTTTCATCGACTGGACGCGCCTGGCGTGGGCCGACGTCGAAGCGCGCTTCGGCGACCGGTATCCGGTTGGCGAGGGCGCTGTCGCCGCCATCGTCGAGTGCGCCGGCGAGCGCGACGTCACGTATGAATCGGCGCGGCGTCATGCGCGAGCGATCGTTGCCTATCTCGTCGATCGGGGCGCTATCCGCGATACGCCGTCGCCATGCCCCGCCTTGATTCATCCGGCGACGCGACAAGCGGCGAGCGAGCATTTCTACGCCGCGACCAGCGGCATCGTGGTGTACGCGGCGAACATCGGCGACGTGGTGGAGGTCGGCGAGGCGATCTGCGACATCGTCGACCCGATCACCGGCGCAACGACGACGCTCAGAAGCCGCACGAAAGGCGTGTTCTACATGCGCCGCGCGATCCGCTTCGTCACCGCCGGCGCGGAGATCGGTCGCGTGACGGGCGGTTGATCAGGAGCGCTTGCGGCGCGTCGCCTTGCTATCGGTATCGGCATTGTCTTCGGCGGTCGTTCCGCCGTCGATCACGCCGAGAATCTTTGTGATTCGCAGCGCCGCTGCCTGCAAGGTCGGCACCAGCAAGGTAATGTCTTCCAGCGACTTGCGCGCTTTGGGCGCCGAGATGCTCAAGCAAGCGATCAGGCGGCCGTGCGGCCCCGAGATCGGCACGGCGGCGCCGACCACGCCGATCGCGAACTCGGAATCGTTGGTCGCATAGCCATTCTTTCGCGCGAGGTCGATTTCGAGCCTGAGCCGTTCCGGATCGACGATGGTGTAGGGCGTGATCGGTTCCCACGGTCCGCTCAGCAGATAAGCGTCGAGCTGCTTCTTCTCCATGTTCGCCAGAAACACGCGCCCGCTGGACGTGCAGTGCACGGGCGCGCGATGCCCTTTCTGAAAATTGAGCGTCAACGGCGAATTGCCGATCGCGCTGTCGATATACACGACCTCGGAGCCGCGCATGACGCCGAGGCTCACCGTTTCATCCGTGCGTCGCGACAGTTCCATCAGCAGCGCGTGGATCGGCCCATGCGAGGTGGACGCCGCGAGGATGTTCGTCGCGAGTTCCAGCAGGCGCGGGCCGACCTGATACCGGCCGCGTTCCATGCCGTGTTCGAGAAAGCCGAACTCTTCGAGATTGCTGACGAGGCGATGCGCAGTGGTCTTCGGAATGCCGAGCGCGGTGATGATGTCGGCGGTCGTCACGCGACCGGTTTGCGCAGCCATTTCGATGATGTGAAACGCGCGCTCGGTGGGAGAGACCTCCGGCTCGGACGTCTCGACGATGGCTTGTTCTTCCTTGCGCATGTGTGCTGGGTTTTCTGGTTTTATGGGCCTGTGCCGCGCATCCTTCGCGGATCAGGCGAAAAGCGGTTCCCTAGGATACTCGATTCGAATTGCGGGCCCGGAGGGTGACAGGAAGGTTCGCGATGGTGGGAGACATGCGGCCAGTTTAGCATCTCCGTCTAACGATTCCATAAATAGGAACTCGGTAGTTCCACTTATCGGAATGTGTTTGACATCGCTTCTCGGCGATCGTCTAATGCCTCGACGGATTCGTGCCGTGCCGTGTATGCCCTCGCAAAGAAAACCTGAAATGAGACATCGCTCATGATCCCGACTGCAAAGCTCGCCGCTGTCCGCGAGCAGTTCCCCGTCACCACAAGGCAGCTTTATCTCGACTCCGCCCACCAGACGCCGCTTGCGCTAAGCGTGCGCGAAGCGCTCGAAGCCTTCTTGTCGGAAGGCTTCGAGATGGCCGGTCCGAAGCCGGTCTGGTTGCGACGTGTCGAGGAAACACGCGAGAGCGTCGCGACGTTCTTCAACGCGGCGCCGACCGAAATCGCATTCACCAAGAACACGTCGGAAGGACTCAATATCGCGGCGAACGCGGTCCCGCTCCGGGCCGGCGACAACGTCGTGCTGATAGAAGGCGATCATCCCAACAACGCCTATGCGTGGTTGAACCTCAAGCGCAATGGCATCGAAGTGCGGTTCGCGCCGTTGCCGGACGACGAGATTGCCACCGCCAAGACCTTCGAGCCGTATATCGATGCGCGTACGAAAGTCGTTTCGCTTTCGCATGTGACGTTCCATGCGGGCCAGGTCCATGACCTGATGAGCATCGGACGGCTGTGCAAGGCGCGCGGCATTTACCTGATCGTCGATGCGATGCAGTCCGTCGGCGTCATTCCGCTCGACGTCAAGGCGCTGAACATTTCGGTGCTGGCAACCGGCACGCACAAGGGCTTGCTCGTGCCGCAAGGACTCGGCGTGCTTTATATCGCCGACGGTCTCGACGAATTGCAGCCGGCTTACCTTGCGATGTCCAGCATGGCGAATCCGCCAGCCGACTATGTCGCCCGTCCCGACGACATGGCTTTACGCAAGGACGCGCGGCGCTTCGAATTCGGCAACGTCAATCTCCCGGACCTGCACGCACTTTCCGCGGCGATTTGCCTCATTCAGAGCGTAGGCGTCGCGGCGATCCAGAAGCATGTGCTGGCGCTCGGCGATCTGCTGCTCGAACGCCTCGATGCGCTGGGTGTGAGCGTCGTCGGTCCGCGAGCGCGTGGCAAGCGCAATCACATATACGTGCTGAAACTGCCGGTCGACAAGTGGACCGACTACTTCGCTCGAAACAACGTGCGCGTCTCGCCGGAGCGTGGCGGCATCCGCGTGTCGCTCGCGATGTTCAACACCGTAGGCGACATCGAACGGCTGATAGAAATGCTTCGTATCGGCCTCACGACAGGCACGCTGGCCGCGACGGAGCATATCGATTGAAACGACGCGGGCCGATCGCCCCACGCCTCACGCCGCGACCTCGCCGCGCGCGCAATATTCCGCGAGCGCCTTTCTGTCGATTTTGCCGTTCACCGTCAGCGGGAACGCATCGATGATGACGATCCGTTGCGGCATCGCATAGACCGGCAGACGCTGCCGGCACGCCCGCAAAACATGCGTGGTCTCGACTTCCGGATTCGTCACGAACGCGACGAGGCCGGTTGCTCGTCCGACTTCGTCGAGCGGCCACGGGACAACCGCGCACGACGCTGCGTGGCTGGCCGCTTGCACGACATGTTCGACTTCTTCCAGCTCGAGCCGGTGGCCGCGGATTTTCACCTGTGTATCGAGACGGCCCTGAAACACGATCCCGTGTGGCGTCGTTTCGCGCGCGGCGTCGGAGGATCGATACCAGCGATGCGCGGTCTTGCCCGGATAGTTCATCGCGATGAACCGGCTATTGCCGGGTTCGTCGGACGACAGATAGCCTTCGGCAAGCTGCGGTCCCGCGATCAGCAATTCGCCCGTCTGGCCCGGGGCGACCGGTTCGAGCTCGGCATCCACGATCATGAGTTCCACGCCGGGCAGGCCTTGGCCCAACGGTATGACCGTGTGCTGCGGATCGTCCAGGAATTCGGGCGTGACTTCGAAGCACGTACAGGCGACGGTCGCTTCCGTGGGCCCGTACATGTGCAGCAGCCGGCTGTTCGGCGCGGCACGCATCCACGCCTGCGCGAGCGAGCGAGGCAACGGCTCGCCGCCGAACATCGACACGCGAATGCTCGGAAATGCGCCCGCCGGCAGCTTGCGCATTTGCTGCATGATGCCGGCGACCGATGGCACGCTGCACCAATGCGTGATCCGGTGCGTCTGGACGAAGCTCGCGTTACCGACGGGATCGACGTTTTCGGGCACATATAGGCAGCCGCCGTTCGCCCAGCAGACGAACATGTCATGCACGGACGGATCGAAGCTCAGCTCGCATAGCTGCATGTAACGCGCATCGCGCACCTTGTCGACCAGTTGCAACTGGCCGTTCACGTACGCATCGGCGTTCGCATGCGTGATCGGCACGCCCTTCGGCGATCCCGTCGAACCGGACGTGAAAAGTATGTAGGCGATGTCGTGCGCGGCGCCTCGGCTCTGCATGAGCGAGAAAGCAGGGGATGGAAGTTGCGATTCTTCCGCGTCTGCGTCGAGCAGGACAATCTGCGGAGGTTCGTCGAGCAGGGACAGCACTTCATCGAGCGACTCGGCGCAACGCCGATCGACGAGCATCAACGGCGCGCCGGATTGCCGGATGATCGCCGCGATCCGCGCTGCCGGCATCTTCGGGTTGAGTGGCACATAGGCCATGCCGACATCGAGAATGCCCAGGATGCCGACATACGCGCCGACGCTGCGATATGCAAACAGCAGGCATCGGCTCGTGCAGGTGCTTCGTGCGAACGCCGCCAGTCCCGCCGACAAGCGACGGACCCGGGTTTCAATCTCGCGGTAGCTGTAAAGACGCTCATCGACCCATAACGCAGGGCTGTCCGGCTGGTTCGCAGCAGAATCGAAGAAGTGAGAATGCAGCATCCGACGGTCCCCCTGGCACACGAGTGTTGATGTTTTTTTCGAGTCCGCGACTGCTCGATCCGGTCGATGCGATCGATCGCAATTCGACGGATTCGGATTTCGCACACTCCTCGGTTCAGCCTTCGCTTATTCGCCACTGCCGCGAAGTGAGTGCATTGTTATATTTCTGTAAGGTTACGTATGTGCGCCGTCGAACCCATTTTTGTCTGAAGTAACGAATGAAAAGCCTGCGCGGCCGGCGTCACTCCTGCTCGCGAATTTCGGCGGGGCCTTTGCCGGTCCAGCGCTTCAGCGCCCGGCGGAAATTGGCGGTGTCGGTGAAGCCGACCAGCATGGCGACATCGTCCGTGCTCAGTTTCGTCGTCTTCAGATACTCGGTGGCGAGCGAGCACCGCACATCGTCGACGATGGCGACGAACGACGTGCCTTCCGACTCGAGCCGTCGACGCAGCGTGCGGCTCGTCATCTTCAACGCGCTAGCGACGGTCTCCATGCCGGGAAACTCGCCCGGCTTGCGCATGAGAACCTGATAGACCTCGCCGGAAACACCGGTCGATGTCTTCGCCTGTCCGATGAGCCTGTCGCACGTCTCCTGCAGAAGCGCGGCGGAGTGCCTGTCCGCGAGATGAGGCTTGAGTTCGAGTATCGCGCCGTCGTAGATGAGCTGACATTCGTCGGCGTCGAACTCGCATGGGCAGCCGAGATACTCCGGATAGATGGAGGCGTGCGGCGGCGCGGGATACGAGAAGCGCGCGAGCATCGGCGGACAGCTTCTGCCCGCGACATCCTGCAAGTGCGTCACATGCTGCGTGTACTGCTGTTCGAGCAGGAACTGCTGCACGTCATGCGGGAAGGGCGACGTGAACGCGTCGGGAAACGTCCATACCGACGTGTCCGGATGTTCGTGCCATTCGATGGTGATGGTCGGCGTCGCGAGCCGATGGTATTTGACGCCGAGCCGAAAGTAATCGCGCAGCGACAGGCACGACATCAGCGCGTAGCCGTACATGCCATACGCGGCCAGATGCAGCCGCGCGCCCGTCTTGAACGGCGTTCGCGGGTCGGCGGAAAGCGCGACGGCGTTGCTGCATACAGCGGCGTACTGCCGGACGGACGTCATCACCGAGGCATCATAGATCTCCTCGGGCGCAACGCCGCTTCCCTTCAGGCTGTCCGCCGGCGCAATGCCTTGCTCAGCGAGCACGTCCACCAGCGCGGCGATCTTGTAGGGCGCATAGATGCGCTCGTTCAACAGTGGCAGTCTCGACGACACAGCGCCTCCTCGTGTGTCCTGCGGGGACACCACCTTGTCCGAATATGACCTTTCGCAGCGCATCGTATCCCACTACTATCACCGTAACAAGACGAGTCCGCATCGCGAATGCGCGACTCGCGAATCCATCGGAGACAGCTAATGCAACGCCAACTTCACGTCAGTTCGTCGCCGCCGGCTTAAGCCAGCCGCACGGTCGTTTCCCGTTCCGCCCTACGTTTTCCAACGGCGTCCTCCCGCGCTTGCCTTGTTCAGGCGCGCCGGGGCATTGCCGAAGCTCGCCCATCGAGCGCGTTTTCGAAGGACATTCAATGAGCAATCCGAGCAGCAAAGTCATCATCACCTGCGCCGTGACCGGTTCGGCGCATGTGCCGTCGATGTCGGAATATCTGCCTATCACGCCCGATGACATCAAGCATCAGGCGCTCGAAGCCGCCGAGGCCGGGGCCGCGATTCTTCATCTGCATGCGCGCAATCCGGAAGACGGCCGCCCGACGCCATCGCCCGAAATATTCCGGCGATTCGTGCCCGCGATCGCCGCGCAAACCGACGCCGTCATCAACATTTCGACGGGCGGCAGCACGCGCATGACGCTCGACGAGCGCCTCGCTTACGCACGCGTGGCGAAGCCGGAAATGTGCTCGCTGAACATGGGCTCGATGAATTTTTCGCTTCATCCCGTCGCGGCGAGGATGTCTTCGTGGCGCTTCGACTGGGAGAAGGATTATGTCGAAGGCATGGAGGACATGATCTTCCGCAACACGTTCCGCGACATCAAAAACATCCTCACCGAATTCCGCGACTATGGAACGCGCTTCGAATTCGAGTGCTATGACGTGGGGCATCTGTACAGCCTCGCGCATTTCATCGATATCGGGCTGATCAAGCCGCCATTCTTCATCCAATCCGTGTTCGGCATTCTCGGCGGAATCGGCCACGATCCCGAGAATCTTTCGATGATGCGCGCGACTGCCGACCGTCTTTTCGGACGCGAGAACTACCATCTTTCGATTCTCGGCGCCGGGCGTCATCAGATGTCACTGGTGACGATGGGCGCGATCATGGGCGGCAACGTGCGAGTCGGCCTCGAAGACAGCGTCTACCTGTCGCGAGGCGTGAAGGCGAAATCGAATGCCGAACAGGTCCGCAAGATTCGCCGCATTCTCGAAGAGTTGTCTTTCGACATCGCGACACCCGCCGATGCGCGAGCCATGCTCGGGCTCAAAGGGCGCGACAACGTTTCGCTCTGACTCGAAGAAGTCAAATCTGGAGACATCATGACTGCCGCTACTGTTGACCACAGCCTCGGAGAAACGCATTGGCTTGCGACTCGCAAGGCCATGGCAAGACTGCTTCCGCTGATGTGCGGAATCTACTTCCTGTCGTTCATCGATCGCACGAACGTGGCGCTCGCCAAGAGCGCCCTGGCTGCCGACCTCGGCATCAGCGCCGCGGCGTATGGACTCGGCGCCGGCATCTTCTTCATCGGCTATGCGCTGCTCGAAGTGCCGAGCAATCTGATCGCGCATCGCGTCGGGCCGCGCGCGTGGATCGCGCGAATCGCGGTGACGTGGGGTGCGCTTTCGACCGCGATGATGTTCGTTCAGGGCGAGTGGTCCTTCTACATATTGCGCGTGTTGCTGGGCGTCGCCGAAGCGGGATTGTTTCCCGCGCTGATGTACATGGTCACGCTTTGGTTCGCGCCCAAAGACCGCGCCGTTGCCGTCGGATGGATCTACACCGCGCCGTCGATCGCGCTCATCATCGGCAATCCGCTGGGCGCGGGTCTGATGCAGCTCGGCGGCATCGGCGGTCTTCACGGCTGGCAGTGGATGTTCCTGCTCGAAGGCTTGCCGACCATCGTGTTAGGCATCGTGCTGTTCTTCAAGCTTCCGAATCGTCCCTCCGAAGTGAAGTGGCTGTCCGCGCAGGAAGCGCAGGCGCTCGAAACGCACGCGGTCATCGACACGCACGGACACGCGGACCTCACCACGGCAGACTGGCTCGCCGCGCTCAAGCGCCCGACGACCGTGCTGATCGCGCTCATCTACTTTTTAAATCAGGTGGCGTTCGTCGGCCTGTATTTCTTCACGCCGTCGATCGTCGCGCAGATGCATGTGAGCTCGCCGATTCTCGTCGGCGTTCTGTCGAGCAGTGTCGGCATAGGCTTTCTGCTCGGCGTGCTGACCCTTCCGCGCATTCATCGCCGTGTGAGCAACGAATGCGGCTTTCTCGGCGTGCTGACCGCGGGCGTCGTCGTCAGTGCGTGTGCGTTCCTCGCCAGCCGGAATCAGGCAGTGCAGATTACGCTGCTCGGCATCACGGGCTTCTTTGCAGGCGGCATTCTGCCGTCGTACTGGGCCGTCGCGATGAAGCGGCTGCAAGGCGTGCAAGCGGCGGCCGGCCTCGCGTTCATCAACACGATCGGCTTGCTGGGCGGCTTCGTCGGACCTTATCTTTTCGGGCTCGCCGAAACGATGACCGGCAGAAGCGATGCGGGCTTCAACGTCGTCGTGGCTGCCTCGGTGCTGGGCTTGCTGCTGGTGCCGCTGCTCGCGAAATCGATTCACGCCGCGCAGCGTCCCGTCGCCGATGCTTCTCCCGCTCGCTGATGAACCGAACGAATGTCGATATCGAACATTAATACTTTTGAGCTTCTCAAACCGGTCCCGGGCTTGCGCGTACTCATCTCGGGCGCGGCTGCCGGCATCGGCGCTGCAATCGCGAACGCATTCGTGCAAGCCGACGCGCAAGTCTATATCTGCGACGTGAACCAGCAGGCGGTCGATGGCGCCAAAGCGCGCAATCCGAAGCTGCATGCCGGTGTCGCCGATGTCGGCGCGCGCGAGCAAGTCGATAGCGTCATCGACGACGCGCGCTCGCGGCTCGGCGGGCTCGACCTGCTCATCAACAATGCGGGCATCGCGGGTCCGACTGCCGGGATCGAAGCCATCGATCCGGACGATTGGGAGCGAACCATCGCGACGAATCTCAACAGCCAATACTATTTTCTGCGTCGCGCGGTGCCGCTGCTCAAGGAGACGTCGGATCGCCCCGGCATCATCGCGATGTCGTCCGTCGCTGGCCGGCTGGGTTATGCGTACCGTACGCCGTATGCATCGACGAAATGGGCGATCGTCGGTCTCGTCAAGTCGTTGGCCGTCGAACTCGGGCCGAGCAATATCCGCGTCAACGCGATCCTGCCGGGCGTCGTCGAGGGCGAGCGCATGGACAAGGTGATCGCCGCGCGCGCCGAATCGGCGGGAGTCGGCTTCGATGAAATGAAAGCGCAGTACCTGAAGAAGATTTCGCTGCGCCGCATGGTCACGGTCGACGATATCGCAGCGATGACGCTGTTCCTGGCATCGCCGGCGGCGCGCAACATCTCGGGACAAGCCATCAGCGTCGACGGCAACGTCGAATATCTCTGACCATCCGAAAAGCGCAACCGAAGCGGGCGCCGGGCACGGCGGCGCCCGCCGTCACACTCACGCGTGCGCGCGTGCCAGCCATTCATCCAGACCGATGCCGCCGCGACGCGCTTCGCCGGTCGGCACGAGCGAGTCTTCGCTGATCGTGCCGCCGAAGTACGTCGCGTCCGGATCGACGACGATCTCGCGCACATCGCCCTTCGCCTTCAGATACCGGCCGATGATCCGATTGAGCGGCGCACGCTCCGGCCCCGCGATATCGACGATGCCGAGCAGCGGCGCGCCGAGCGCGACATCCGCGACGATCGCGGCGACATCGTCCGCGGCGATCGGCTGAAACTGTCCCGGCGACAGATGCACCTTGCCGTCCTGCATGCCGGCATCGGCGATGCCGCCGAGAAACTCGTAGAACTGCGTCGCGCGAACGATCGAATACGGCACGCCCGCTTCGGCGATCAGCTTCTCCTGCGCGGCCTTCGCGCGGAAATAGCCGTTGTCCGGCATGCGGTCCGTTCCGACGACCGACAACGCCACATGATGCTGCACGCCCGCCGCGGCCTCGGCCTTGCCGAGATTCGTCGCCGATGCGCGGAAGAAGGCCATGACGTCGTCCGGCGCCCACGAAGGCGCGTTCGTCAGATCGATCACCACTTGCGCATCGCGAAGCGCTTCATGCAATCCTTCGCCCGTTACGGCATTCACACCGCTGCGCGGCGAAGCGGCGACGGCCTCGTGACCCTTCGAACGCAGGATCGCGACCGTTTTCGCGCCGATCAAACCCGAACCTCCCATGACGACGATCTTCATGATGCACCTCGTGCTTAAAGTGAAAAGACAGTGAACGTGAAGTCATTGTGTGAGAATCATGGCTTAGCGAAAAGGGACAAGAATCGTCGATCGAACTAGTCCATGAGACATGTCATGCCATCAGCCGACCATGCGTTGAAGATAGCAATCGACCGGCATGAGGCCGCGCCGATTTACCTGCAGATTTGCGAGCGCTTCAAGACGGCCATTGCGGCGGGTCATCTGAAACCCGGCGACCGCGTGCCCGCGTTGCGCGGCCTCGCGACGCAACTGAACATTGCGCGCGGCACCGTCGAAACAGCCTATACCATTCTCGTCGACGAAGGCTATCTGCAGATGCGCGGCGCCGCGGGCACGTTCGTGTCGTCGTCGCTGCCCGAAGCCGCGACGCCGTCGGGCGCGCGCAAGGACCGCGAGCGCGGGAACGCGCCGCGCACGGCACGCGCAACGCGCGCCGAACCGGCCGCCGAGATCGGCCACGATGCGAAGCCGCTGCGTCCCGGTCTGCCCGCGCTCGATGCCTTTCCGCGCAAGGTATGGAGCCGTCTCGTCGCGCATCGCGCGCGCAGCGGCGATCTCGCCACGCTTGCCTATCCCGACCCCGCCGGATATCGGCCGTTGCGCGAACGCATCGCGACATATCTCGGCCTGTCGCGCGGCGTGGCGTGCGATCCGCAGCAGGTTTTCGTGACGAACGGTTATCGCGCGACGCTCGAACTCGTGCTGCGCGGTCTCGCGAAACCGGAGGATCGCGCGTGGTTCGAAGAGCCCGGCTATCTGCTCGCGCGTAACTTTCTTCTCGATGCCGGCATGCGGCTCGTGCCCGTGCCGACGGATGACGAAGGGCTCGACGTCGATGCCGGCATCGCGCTCGCGGCCGATGCGCGTTTCGCGTTCGTCACGCCAGCGCATCAGAGTCCGCTCGGCGTCACACTGTCGCTCGCGCGGCGCATGAAGCTGCTCGACTGGGCGAGCCGCGCGCAGGGCTGGATCGTCGAGGACGATTACGACAGCGAGTTCCGCTACGCGGGCCGCCCGTTGCCGGCGCTGAAGAGCCTGGATCGCGACGATCGCGTGATCTATTGCGGCACCTTCAGCAAGGTGCTTTTTCCGGGCCTGCGGCTCTCGTATGTGGTCGCGCCCGGCCGGGCCGTGGAGCGCTTCGGCCAGGTCACGGCGAGCATGAACGCGGGCTCGCCGTATCTTTATCAGGCGGCCGTGGCGGACTTCATCGCGCAGGGGCATTTCGCGCGGCATCTGAAGCGCATGCGCGCGCTGTATGCGCAACGGCGCGAGTGGCTTGCGACGGCGATACAGAAGGCGTTCGGAGATCGCGTGAGCATCGGGTTGCCGACGGGCGGCATGCATCTCGTCGCGATCTTCCGTGCGGATCGCGACGGTCCCGTCGACGATCTGGCGATGGCCGGCCGCGCGCGGGAGGCGGGTCTCGCGGTGCTCGCGCTGTCCGCGTGGTATCTCAACGGGCGAAGCAAGGAAACGTTGCGCGGTATCGTCGTCGGCTTCGCGAATGTCGCCGATGCCGGCGAAGCGGCGCGTCTCGCGCGCATGCTTCGCCGGGCGTATGACGGTTAGGGCGTGACGGTGTCGCCGTCGGATGCGAAGAGCGCGTGCCTCGCGATGTCCTCGCGCGCGAGATCGAGCGCCTGTGCGACGGCTTCGCTGCCGCACACGAGGCCTTGGAGCGTCACGAAGCGCAGGTCCTGCAAGCCGATCGAACCGAGCGCGTAACGCAGGTACGGCGTAAGGAAGTCTCGCTGACGCGCAAGCTCACCGCCATGAAATCCGCCGGAACCGACGATCACGAACGTGGGCCGGTCGCGCATCAGACCGACCTTGCCTTCGGGCGTCGAAACGAACGTGCGGTGAATGCGCAGCACGTAGTCGATCCATAGCTTCAGCGCGGCGGGCACGGTGAAGTTGTGCATCGGCGTGTTGATGATGAGCGTGTCGGTGGTTTCGATTTCGCGGATCAATTGTTCGGAGATGTCGAACTGCGCTTCGTCCGGATGGCGCGACGTGATGGCGCGCGCGTAGTCCTGCGTGAGCGGAGGCAGCGGCGTTGCGGCGAGATCGCGTTTCACGATATCCACGCGCGCACGCTTGCGCAACGTATCGATCATTTCGAGCGCGAGCCGGTAGCCGTGACTCGCGTCGCCATGCGGGCTCGCGTTGATGAAGAGCACTTTCATCGCGCGCGCTCCTCGCCGGGCACAGCCAGCGTCTGCACAAAATGCATGCCCTTGGCGAGCAGGCCGTTGCGGTAATAAAAGCGCTGTGCGAGCGCCATATGCAGGCCGGTGTCGAGCACGAAGTGGGCGCAGTGTTCGTCCCGTGCGATCCCGCGGACGGTGTCCAGCAAACGGGCACCGATGCCGCTGCCTTGCAGACGCGCCGTGACGACGAGATCGTCGACATAAACGAAGCGTCCGTACAGCGTGTTCGTCTGCGTTCGATACCCGGCGAGGCCGAGAATCGCGCCTTCGTCGTCACAGGCGGCCAGCAGCCGATAGCTTTCCTCGCGTTGACGGCGCAGTTGTGCGCAAAACGTATCGGGGTCCGTAAGGTGCGGCCGGAGTTCCTTCATTACGTCGAAGGCGCGCGTCCAGTCTTCGGGGGTATCGAGGTGTCGAAAAACGATCGATGTGTCCATGCGTGTTCTCCACAATGCATGACACATACATTACCGATGCGATGGCGCAGTCTGAAGGGCCAAGAAACGCGCTTCGGGGTAGGCCATGACGGCGTGCTCGATCGCGCGGGCGATGCTGCGCCGGATCGGAAACGTTCGCCGCTCGACAAGTGCTAGAACCTGCCCGCGCGATACGGAACTGGATCGGTGAAGCACGCTTCCCCGTTCATCAGCTCGCCGACAAGCCTGCCCGTCACCGGACCGAGCGTGAGGCCGTGATGCGCGTGCCCGAACGCGAACCAGAGCCCGCGATGGCGATCCGCCGGTCCGATCACCGGCCGCATGTCCGGCGTGCAGGGCCGAAGCCCGAGCCACGGCGACTCGTCGATGCGCGCCCCGAGGCCGAACACCGGTCGCGCGATCCGCTCCGCGCGTTCGAGTTGCACGGGGCTCGGCGGCCGGTCAGGGCTCGCGAGCTCGACGCCGGTAGTCAGACGCAAGCCGCGCCGCATCGGCGCGACCACGTAGCCGTTCTGGATATCGACCACCGGCCGCGAGAGCGCGGCGCGTCCGTCGGGTGCGTAGTGCATGTGATAGCCGCGCTTGGCCATCAACGGGATGCGGTATCCGAACCGGCGCACGAGGTCGCCGGACCATACGCCGAGCGCCACCACCGCCGCCTGCGCTTCGACCGGTCCGCTCGACGTCATGACGCGCCAGCCGCTGCCCGATGGTTCGAGCGTCGCGGCGTCGCCGCTCAGAAAGCGTCCGCCCTCGCGCTCGAATAGCGCCGCATAGCCCTTCGTCAGCGCGCCCGGATCGATGACGCTGCGCGGATCGGTCCAGTGCATCGCGCCCGCGTATCCGCCATCGAGCGATGCCTCCAGCCGATGCAGCGCCTCGGCATCGAGCACCTTCAAGCCGAGCCCGTGCTCGCGCGCGATCCGTTCGGCGGCGCTTGCTTCGCGCTCGAACTGCTCGCGCGAGCGATACGCTTCGAGCCAGCCGGTGGGCCGCACGAGATCGGCGAGACCTGCCCGCGCGATCAGCGCCTCATGCTCGGCCACGCTTCGCTGAATGAGCGGCAGCATGTCGCGCGCGGCGGCGGCCAGACGCGCGGGCGCCGATTCCCACCAGAACCGCGTGAGCCACGGCGCATACGCGGGCAGCGAGCGCAGGTCGTAGCGCAGCGCGGTCGAGCGATTCATCGCGAACTTGAGCACGGTGCCCCAGTCGCGCGGAAACGCATAAGGCACGACCGACGACGCCTCGATCAGGCCCGCATTGCCGAAGCTCGTCGCCTCGCCGGGCGCGCGGCGATCGACGAGCGTCACATGCCATCCGCGCTGCCGCAGATGCAGCGCCACGCTCACTCCCACGATGCCCGCGCCGAGCACGATCACGTCCTGAGCCATTTTTTCCGATGCCTGATGAAGTGCCTATTTCGCAATGATGTCGCGTTTGAAGTACTTTTGCGACAAAGCGCTCAGTGTGCCGTCTTTCTTCAGCGAATCGAGCGCGGCGACGACCTTCGCCTTCAACGCCGCATCGTCCTTGCGCAAGCCGATGCCGGTGCCTTCGCCGAGCGTGGACGGGTCGGTGAGGGCGGCGCCCGCGAAATCGAAGTTCTTGCCCTCGGGTTTCGCGAGGAAACCGTCGATGGCGGTCTGCACTTCCTGCACCGCGCCGTCGAGCCGTCCGGCGCTCAGGTCCGCGAAGATCTGGTCCTGGCTCTGGTACGTCACGACCTGCACGCCTTCGCTCGCCCAGTGCTTGCGCACGTAATCCTCTTGCGTCGAGCCTTGCAGCACGCCCACGGACTTGCCCTTGAGGCTCGCGGGTGTCGGCTGCAGCTTCGCGTCGCGGCGCGCGACCATTTGGATCGGCATGACATAGACGGGCGGCGTGAAGTCGATCACCTGCCTGCGTTTGTCGGTGATGTTCATCGCCGAATTGATCGCGTCGAACTTGCGCGCCTGCAGCGCCGGAATCAGCCCGTCGAAGCTGTTCTCCACCCATACGCACTTCATCTTGATGCGCTGGCACACAGCGTTGCCGATGTCGATGTCGAAGCCTTCGAGCTGGCCCGCCGGCGTCTTGCTCTCGAACGGCGGATAGGAGGCCTCGACGCCGAATCGCAAGGTCTGCGACTCCGCGTGCGCCAGTCCAATTGTGAACGCGAGGCTCGCCGCGCCCGCGAAGCAGATCATCTTCCAGTTCATTGTCGTCACCAAGGTCGTTTGTGAACCCGCACCGTCTCTGTCTTGCGCCAGGCGCGCGGAGATGCCCGCGCGCCCAATCGAAATATAGACGAAAAATAAAATAAAAGTCTAGAATGGACAAAATAGTCTACGTCGAAGCAGTCACGAAGCAATCGCTCAACGGCCACGAACCGGAGGTTTTCGAATGATTTCCTTGCCCGAAGAAGCGCGCGAGGCCACGCCCGGCGCGCAGATTCCTTTCATCGTTCACGAAGAGGAAGTGAGGCGGGCGCTGCCTTCGCTCGATATCCGCGGCGCGCTCGAAGACATGTTCGCCGCGCTCGGTGATGGCGAAGCCGTTCAGCCGCCGCAGACGCTCACGCTGTTTCCGCGCAATGCCGGCGATTTCATCACCTATCTCGGCGTTTGGGCGAAGCACGAGGTCTTCGGCGCGAAGCTCTCGCCCTACATCGCGCAGCCTGGCGCGCCGATCGTCACCGCCTGGACCGCGCTCATGTCGATGCGCACCGGCGCGCCGCTGATGTGGTGCGATTCCGCGCTCCTCACGACCGAGCGCACGGCGGGCACGACGGCGCTCGCGGTCGACCGGCTCGCGCGCGTATCGAGCGAGCGGCTCGCGGTCATCGGATCGGGAAGCGTCGCGCTCGCGCATCTGCGGCATGTCGCGCCGTTGCGCGGATGGTCGGAGATCCGCATCCATTCCCCGCGCCTCGCAAGCGATGGCGAGCGTGCGGACGCGCTGCGGGCGCTCGATGCGCGTGTGCGCGTCGCGGCGTCGGTTGACGAGTGCGTGCGCGATGCGGATGTCGTGATGCTGTGCACATCATCGGGCACGCCGGTGCTCGCGCTCGATGCGCTCACGAAGCCTGCGCTTATTACCTCCATCAGCACGAACGTCGCGCGCGCGCACGAGATCGACGCGGCCGCGCTGAACGCGCTCGATGTCTACTGCGACTATCGGCGGACGACGCCCGCGAGCGCCGGCGAAATGGTGATCGCGCGGGAGCGTCACGGCTGGTCGCCCGATGCGATTCGCGGCGATCTTGCAGAGCTTGCGCGCGGCGCGTGTCCCGCACCTTCGCATGAGCGCGCGGTGTTTTTCCGCTCGATCGGGCTCGGCCTCGAGGACATCGCGGTCGCGCACGCGCTGTATGTTCATCTCGCGAAGCAGCGCGCGGCGGCCTAGCGGTATCATCGCCATTCGCCGTTCCGAACTCATGCCGACTTCCATGCCCCGACGCAAGACGCCGAAGCCCGATGACGCCGCTCGCGAATCGCTGCTCGCGCGCTACGCGCACATCGCGGACAGCATCACGACGCTCTTCTTCCCCTATGCGGAAGTGGTGATCCACGATCTCTCCGACCAGACCATCGCGTACCTGTCGAACAATCTGTCGAAGCGCGAGATCGGCGACGACTCGGCGCTCGAAGATGTCGAGGAGACCGCGCGCGAGCGCCTCGTCGGTCCGTACGAAAAGCTCAACTGGGACGGACGCCGCATGCGCTGCGTGAGCACGGCGCTCTTCGACGACGCGGGCAATGCCGCGGGCGTGATGTGCATCAATTTCAACATCGCGGCGTTCGACGAGATGCGCTCGACGCTCGATCTCTTTTTGCGTGGCGCGGGCGTCGTCGCGCAGCCCGTCGAGCTTTTCAAGGACGACTGGCAGGAGCGCATCAACACCTTCCTGCATGGCTGGCTGCGCGAGCGGCAGATCGCGCTCAACTCGCTCACGCGCGATCATCGGCGTGAGCTCGTCGAGGCGCTGCACGCGCAGGGCGCATTCAAAGGCAAGAGTTCGGCGAACTATGTCGCCAAGGTGCTCGGAATGGGCCGCGCGACGGTCTACAAGCATCTGCGCGAGATGAAGGACGGCGGTTGAGGCGCTCTGCTGCATCCGCGGCAGCAGAGCGCCTAATCCGTCTTCCTGATGTAACGCTGACCCCCGTCTGACTCATGCTAACGACGACGAGGACATCGTCAAGTTTACGGTCGGGCGTTTGGCGTGTTGCGCGCGCTGGGTGCCAGGATCCTGCCGATCTGCGAGGTGCGCGTGACGGAACTCTCGTCCGTGGTGTCGCTCGAGTTCTCCGTATCGGGGCATTGCCGCGACGGCGGGACTCGACGCGCCCCTCTCGTCAAACGCGAATCACGATGCATCGCGGCCGCAGTCGCGAAGTATTCACGCTTCGTCCTCCGCAGAAGGACCGCGGTCTACCGCGTTCCAATTCATCGGATTGGCGGTGGTGAATCGAAAGCGTGCGCGTAGTTCCGGATGGGCAGCGCCAAGGTTCAGTACGGCCAAACCTCCCAACTGGTGTAGCAACTCGTCGGTGACCGGCGACTGGCTCTCATCGTCTGCACCGAGCGGAAGGTTCATTGCCGATCCTCGCGCGATTTCACGATCGATCGATCGCTGAACCTCGTCTTGGTTCACCATGCAGATCTGAATTTGCTGCGTATCGGGGTTATAAAAGACGATGCTCACGCGCGGTGGTTTTGCCATCAAAAGCCTCTACAGGTTTGGTAGTTGAAGAATGCGTCCGACGTGCACTTCGCATACGCCCGTAAGTCTTGCGTCATCGCACGAACAAACTGGCAGCGGTCCAGGTCATTCTCGTAAGCGCTGAAGCAATCGGCTTCATCAGTTTCGCTTACAGCGCGGTGACCTGCGAGCTGGAGCGCACTGTCTACGAACGACGAGTCGTCAGCATACTCAAAAGGGGCGTCGCCGGAGGGTGATGCGTTCCCATCGAACCCCAACGCAAGGGTGCCGCCTCCCCCCACGACCACCCCGAGCGCCTGTTGCGCGGCGCTGAGCCAATCGGTCCCGCCGTGGGACTCGCTGTTGCGGCTTCGAATTGCTGTGGCGATACGGCCGTCGGGCAACACGTCACCCGGGTTCGCTCTAAAAATTGCAGGCCCATCTTCGGCAGCTAGTTTGCCCCAGGTTCGAGGCGCGCGTTCGAAATAACTGCTTGACGAAGACGCACGAGCCCGACCAAAAAGTTGAGAGGGCGTCACCGTCGCGTGGCGGTGTCGCGGCGGCTGTTCCGCTGAACCCCCGCTGTATAAGCGCTCTCGTCGGGACGACACGACCACGATCCGCCCGCCTGCAACCGCGTCGCGCAACAGTCGCAAAAGTTCCGAGGGTGGCGCGTGATGAGGCACATAGATGCCTCCAATTCCGCTCAGCAGAAGGCGCACGTCATCGGCCTGCTTCCCCGAAAGATGCACCGACGACGCGTTTTCGATAGCGCGCCGTCCTTCTATATCGCTGACTGTCCGCGCTTCATTGCGCGAAAACATTAGGCAGTCGGTAAATCCAATTGACAAGCGACACGCCATAAACATCAATACGAAATCCGAAAGGATTCAGGATACGACCGCACCTGCCTTCGCGGCTTGGTCGGAACAGAATTCGACAACAAGAGCTGTTCGTCATCATCGTGCGCTAGGCGCCGATGTTCGAAACGAAACACGGTCATGCGTCAAACAAAAGCGTTAGATGGCAACTATTAGCGCAGCGGACTAACCCGACATTGAGACCTACTGCGCGTAAAAATATTGGCTTGGCCCAACCTGAGCGCGCAAATCGAATGACAGCATGCCACCTGCGTGCCCCTTCGAGACGCCCACATCGGGTCCGTCGTGGGCGCTTGGCGTTTTCTGACGCGGACGACTTCCATACCAGTGCCGAACATTCGAATCGTGATAATCGCGACGAAGCGCCGAAAGTGGACGGCCTTTACAGATGGCAGAATACTTGCTTCCCAACGCGCTCACTTTGGCTCGCCGGTAAACCGTCCATGCCGAGACCGTCGTTCTCAACTCAACTCTTCACGCTCTGGCTTCTGGTCGCCGTTCTGTGCGGGCTCTTGAGCGGTGCCGTATGGCTCACGCTTTCGTCGGCGCTTGGGGAACGCGTGGTCGTCGCGAAGGAGCAGGCTGCTGCAGCATGCGAGGCGGTGGCCTCGCGCTACGACATGTCCATGCAGCATCCCGACGAAACCAATGTCGATCTCATGCACGCGGTGCTCGATCTGGTTCTGATACGGACCGAGGGCATCGAAGGCGGGTTCTGGGCGAAAGAGCCGGCATCCGGCGCGCCGAACGGCTTCCTGGCCTATGCCTTTCCGACCTATGGCGGGAGCGGCATGAAACGAGACGTGCCCGAAGCGGAGACGCCGCTTATCCTGCGCACGCTTCAGCACGCAGCCAGCATCGGGCAGATGCGCGCCGATGTCGTTTCGAGCGGAACGGACGCCGTCATCGCGATCGCTTGCCCCGTGCCGCGCCACGCGGGCCTGCTGGCCTGGACGCTCACGCGCGCGCGGCCGCCGCTCGGGCCATACGGACAGCGCGCAGCGGCCATCCTCGCCGGCGTGCTCTCGGTCATCGTCGTGCTCGCCGTGTTTCTGGCGCTGACGCTCAAGCGCTGGAAGCACAACCTGACCCGGCTTGAACGCGCGCTTGCGCCAGAGGGCGAGTTCGAGCGCGGCGAACGGCTGGAACGGTTGGGCGAGCGTGATCTGGATCAGATCGTCGAAGCCCTCAACCGCTACGTCGCGCGTGCGGAGCAGCTCAAGCGGGACGCAGACGCACTGAACGCCCAGCTCGCACAGGCCGAACGGTTCAGCACGCTCGGCAAAATGGCGGCGCAAATCGCGCATGAAATTCGCAATCCGGCTGGCGCCATGCGTCTGAAGGCCGAGAACGCGCTGGCAGGCGATGCTGCGCGCCGCGAAGCAGCGTTGAGGTCGATCATCGAGCAGGTGGGCCGTATCGAGTCGCAGGTGACGAGCCTGCTCGCGCTGACGCAGCCCGTTTCGCTGCAGACGCGTGAGGTCAGCCTGCACGCATGGCTCGACGACATTATTCATACGCATGAGCCGGGCGCCGAACGCCGTGGCATCGCGCTCGGCAAAGATGTGGACGTCGAGCAAGACGCAGGCATGCCGATTTTCGATCCCGTGCAACTGGCGCGCGCGCTCGACAACCTCATCCTGAACGCGCTGAGGCACGCGCCGTCTGGCACGCAGGTAATGCTCCGCGCACGCGGCGTCGAGTCGGCGAACGGGAAGCGGCTTCGGCTCATGGTCATCGATAATGGTCCCGGCGTCGGCGCGGCCGAGCGCGAACGGATCTTCGAGCCATTCGTGACGGGGCGGCCCGACGGGTCCGGCCTGGGCCTTGCCGTCGTGCGGGAGATCGCGTCGGCGCACGGCGGACGTGCTTATCTCGACGACGACTCGAACATGACGTGCTTCGTGATCGACTTGCCATGGCGACCATATTAATCACCGACGATGACGATGCCTTCCGCGAAGGACTCGTGGAAACCGTGCAAGACCTCGGCCACCGGGCGATCGAGGCGCGCTCCGGCGAAGAGGCACTGCATTGGCTGCGCGCGAACCCGGCGCCCGAGTGCATCTTTCTCGACTTCCGCTTGCCGGGCGCGGACGGTCTTGCGGTGCTCGAGTCACTGCGTGCGATCGCGAAGCTGCAAGCCGTGCCCGTCGTCATGCTGACGGCCCACGCCACGAGCGACAACACCATCGGCGCGATGCGGCTCGGCGCGTTCGAACATCTGACCAAGCCGGTCGGACGCGATGAGATCGTCGCGCTGCTGGAGCGGATACTATCGGCGCAGCGAAGCTCCCCCCTCACGCCCGCATTCAGCGACGACGTGACTTCTCGCGAGCCGCGACTGCTCGGCGTAAGCGAAGCCATGCGCGACGTGCAGAAGCGCCTGGGCCGCGCGGCGGGAACGAACTCGACCGTGCTGATCACCGGCGAGACCGGGACCGGCAAGGAAGTGGCCGCTCGCGTGCTCCATCGCGCCTCGGCGCGCGCGAACGGTCCCTTCGTCGCGGTGAACTGCGCGGCCATTCCCGAAGACCTGCTCGAAAGCGAACTCTTCGGGCACGCGCGAGGCGCGTTCACCGGCGCTCAGGGCGAGCGCAAAGGCCGGATCGAAGAGGCGCACGGCGGCACGCTGTTTCTCGACGAGATCGGCGACATGCCGCGTTCCATGCAGGCGAAACTGCTGCGCGCGCTACAGGAACGGCAAGTCACGCCGCTCGGAACGAACCGGACAATATCGGTCGATGTGCGCGTGATCGCGGCAACCCATCGCGATCTTGCCGCGATGGTCGAGGCGGGCACGTTTAGACAGGACCTGCTCTTTCGCCTCAACGTGATCCCGTTGCACATGCCGCCGCTACGGGAGCGTGTGGCCGACATCCTGCCGCTTGCCGAGCACTTTCTGGAAGCTGCATCGACCGAAGCGACGCGCAAGCATCTCTCCGCCGATGCCCAGCGCCTTCTGGCCACTTTCCTTTGGCCAGGGAACGTGCGCGAACTGGCCAACGCGATCGAGCGGGCGAGTGCGCTTGCGCCGGGGCAAGTGCTCACACGCGAAGATTTCGCGTTTCTCGTTGCGGCAAAAGACAAAACCGGCGAGGCAATTCCGCCAGCGTTGCTCGAGCTTCCGCTTACGAAAGCCGTTGCGCGGCTCGAACACGCGCTGATTACTCACGCGCTGGCTGCGTCGGGTGGCAATCGCGCGGAGGCGGCAAGGACGCTCGGCATCAGCCGTCAGTCGCTCTATACGCGGATGACGAGTCTCGGAATGTCCGACGCGTCGTCGTAGGGAAACGAGTGTCAACGAATCGGACAGGCGATGTCCGTTTCGTTGACACATCGACGATCTTCGTTCGCGCAAGACGTCGAAGTCTTCAGCATTCTTCGAATGGCATAGCACTTGCAGAACACTCCGCGCCACGCGAAAGGAGTGAAACATGCAATCGACCCAGCCAGCCAATCGACGAATCGCCGTTCGCCTGCTCGGCGCGACGAGCCTTGCCGCCGCCCTCGTGATGAGCGCGAGTTGCGCAGCGCAAACGAGCGCTGTGACGGCGCCGCCGCCCCCGCCGCCGGTCTCCGCAGACGCGCCGCCGCCTCGGCCTCCGGGCCTGGCCCCGAGGCCGATCTCCAACGCGGCCTCGATGACCACGACGCAAGCGACCGTAGCGCGCTTTCTGACGAATCCCGATGGCGACGTCGACGGCTTTCTCGCCAGCGACGGGACGCTCGTACGGTTCCCGCCGCACATGAGCGCGCAACTGACTTCGACGGTTCGCCAAGGCGACAGCGTGCAGTTGAGCGGCTGGCGCGATGAAGGCGGCAACTTCATCGCGCAACGCATCGCCGACACGCGAAGTGGACAGCAACTGATCGATCAGCCGCCGATGCCCGGCGCGCTACCACTTCCGCGGGAACTGCGCGGCGCCGGTCTCTCGCGCCTCAGTGCGCAGGGGCAGGTGGCGCACGTGACGACCGCGCCGCGTGGCGAGCCCGACGGCGTGATTCTCTCCGATGGCACGGTCATCAAACTCACGCCTCCGGTCGCACAGCAGTTCGGAAGCCTGGTTCGAACGGGAGCCACGGTTTCGGCGCGCGGCTATGGCACGCGCAATCAATACGGCACGGCGCTTCAGGCGACGTCGTTCGGTTCGCCGGGCAATCTCACGCAGATTTACGACCGTCCGCCGACAGCGCCCTGATCGGCGCAAGCCTGACCTACCCCACTCACGCTCATTCAGGAGTAGCAACATGCATTGGATCGATCCCGCCAGCCTTCCCGAGACCCGCGGAAAGGTGACACGTTTTCTGCTCAATTCACACGGAGAAATCGACGGCCTCGTGCTCGGCTCGCGTCAGGTTCATTTTCCACCGCATCTATCGAAGGAACTCGCGCGGCATGTCGCGCCGGGCGATCAGATCCGCGTGCGCGGGATAAAGCCGCGAGACGCGGACAACATCGCCGCTGTCTCGCTGACATCGAAAAGCGGTGTGCTCATTCGCGACGAAGGTCCGCACGCTAACGGCGAAACGCATGAGAGACCGCATGTCGAGCGCAAGGCGATGGAAGCGTCGGGCGAGGTCCGGCTGTCGCTCTTCGGACCGAAAGGCGAATTGCGCGGCGCCTTGCTCGACGATGGCACCTCGTTGCGCATGCCACCGCACGCCGCGGCCGAATTGGCCGATTACCTGAGTCCGGGCGCGCATGTCCACGCCTGGGGGCACGGCGTCAGGAACAGGCATGGTCGGACGATCGAGGTCGATGAAATCGCCCAGCTCGTCGACGCGCCCGAAAACGGTTGAGGGCGATCCCAAAGTCTCAAAGCGAAGCCCGCGCTCGGAACCGACCAAGGCCTAACGAAACGGACGTCATTGGTGAACCATGAATCCCTCATACGCGTTAGAAGGGCTGAACTTCTTCATGGCGGACGTGCAGGCGGGCATCGGGCCGTTTCTCGGCGTTTTCCTGCAGGCGCACGGCTGGCATGCGGATGCGATCGGAACCGTGATGACGTTGGGCGGCATCGCCGGCATGCTGGCCACGTCCCCGGCTGGCGCATTGGTCGATGCGACGCATCACAAGCGCGGCGTCATCGTCATCGCAGGCGTGATGACGACGCTTGCATCGCTCGTGCTATGGGTATCGCACAGCTACTGGATGGTCGCTGCATCGCAGATATTCACCGCGGTCACGGGCGCTGCGCTCGGTCCCGCCGTCGCCGGCGTCACGCTGGGAATCGTGCGCGAGAAAGGATTCGACAGGCAGTTCGGCCGCAATCAGGTGGCCAATCACGCGGGAAACGTCGTAGGCGCCGCGCTGTCCGGCTGGCTCGGATGGCGCTATGGGTTCGGCGCGGTGTTCGTGCTCGCGGGCGTGTTCGGCGCGATGACGGTGATTTCGACGCTGCTCATCCGGCGCGATGCGATCGATCACGACAGCGCGCGCGGCTTGAGCAGTTCGTCCCCGACCGGGCATGAACAGGCGAGCGGATTTCGCGTGCTGCTGACGTGCCGGCCCATCTTGCTCCTCGCCGCCTCGCTGGCGATGTTCCATCTCGGCAACGCGGCGATGCTGCCGCTTTACGGGCTCGCGGTCGTGGCGGCGCATCAGGGCGATCCGAGTGCGTTCACTGCGCAGACCATCGTGATTGCGCAACTCGTGATGGTCGTCGCGGCGGTCTTCGCGAACCGCCTCATCCAGCGAATCGGCTACTGGGGTGTGATCCTGATCACGTTTCTCGCGCTGCCGGCGCGCGGACTCGTGGCGGGAATGTTTATCGCGGCATGGGGCGTGTGGCCCGTGCAGGCGCTCGACGGAATCGGCGCGGGTCTGCAAAGCGTCGCGGTCCCCGCGTTGGTCGTGCGCTTGCTGCGGGGAACCGGACGGGTGAACGTGGGGCAGGGCGTCGTGATGACCGTGCAGGGCATAGGTGCTGCGCTTAGCCCGGCACTGGGCGGCGTGCTCGCGCAGCATTTCGGTTATGCAACGGCGTTCTTCGTGCTGGGAGGCGTATCGACAGGCTCGCTCGCACTCTGGCTCATCTTCGGCGCTTCGCTCAAAAAGGCGTGCGGGATTCACCGCGACGTCGCGCAAGATTCCTCTCTGGCGACATGAATCCGCTTTTCCTTTGCCGGGCCTTGCGCTCGCTACAGACTGCGCGTTGACAAATCCGATCGATCAACCAGGCGCGGCTTGAAGATGCCGACCGTCGAGCCACGCGCGCCATCCGCCGAACGCCGATATGTCTTCGGCGGATTGCACCGCGTACGGCTCGCAGATGAAACCGGCCGTCCACGAACCGTCCGACAGCTCGACCTTGCCCAGCCCGAGCGGAGAAGGAATCGTCGCGAGGAACGATCCGAATTCCGCGCTCGGCATCTCCCAGACCTCCACGGCGATGCCGACGCCATCGTCCGCGACGCGCCACATGCCTGGCCTGCGCGTGCCGTCGGCCGATGCGGGCAACGCGCATAGCCGATAGCAAGGCGCGGTGCGCGTCGCCCGCACGAGACGCGCGCCGCGCGCGACGAGATCGCGATTGAGCGGCAAGCCCTGCATGTGCGCGCCGCATACCGCGACCGTCATGCGATCGTTGGCCGCCGCGCCGTGCGGACTCGCATCGACTTCGCCTCCCCCGACGCAGCGCATGCCGCTTCTGCGCTGAAGCAGATCGGCGACGCCGAGCAGATATTGATCCGTGAACGCGCGGCCGAAGACGGTCACGCCCCACGGCAATCCGTTCTCCATGAAGCCGGCGGGCGCGGCCACCGCCGCATAGTCCAGCAGGTTCATGAAGTTCGTGTAGTAGCCGAGCAGCGAATTCGGGCCGATGGGATCGCGCTCCAGTTCAGCGAGCGTCACCGGTCGCGGATACGTCGGCGTGAGCACGAAGTCGAGCGTATCGAGCGATGCATCGCATAGCGCCTTCAGATCCTGAAGCCGATACTGCGCGCGAAACAGCTCCACGGCAGTCGCGCCCGGCGCTTTCGCCAGCACATCGCGAATGACGGGCAGCACGGCATCCGGCTGCGTCGTCATCAACTCGCCCGTCACGCTATAGCGCTCGGCAACCCACGGTCCCTGATACAGCAATTGCGCCGCCTCGACGAACGGCTGAAAGTCGATCTCGACCGCTTCGCCGCCCGCTGCTTCGAGTAGCGCACGCGTTTGCGCGAACAATGCGGGGCTTTCGCTGCAGCCCGCGAACTCCAGTTGCGCGGGCACGCCGAAACGGAACGCGTGCGGCGTGCCGAACGCACGCGCCGCGTTCCATTGCGGATTGCGTCGGCTGTATGCGTCGCGCGGATCGTGCCGCGCGGTCAGCGCGAGCAGTTCGCTGGCTTCGGCGGCGGTTGCCGTGAAGAACGTCACGCAGTCGAGCGTGCGGCATGCCGGCACGACGCCCGCGGTCGAGAGCAATCCTTTCGTCGGTTTGAGGCCGACGAGATTGTTCAGCGCGGCAGGCACGCGTCCCGATCCGGCCGTGTCGGTGCCGAGCGCGAAGCTCGCGACGCCGAGCGCGACCGCAAGCGACGACCCCGCGCTCGATCCGCCCGACGGATACCCGGGATGCACGCTGTTGCGGCACTTGCCATACGGCGAGCGCGTGCCGTTGAGACCGGTCGCGAACTGGTCGAGATTGGTCTTGCCGAGCGGAATCGCGCCGAGCGCGATCAACTGGCCGACGAGCGTCGCGGATTCATCGGGCGTGTAAGCGAACGCGGGACAGCCCGCCGTCGTTTCGATGCCCGCGAGGTCGATGTTGTCCTTGATCGCGAACGGAATGCCGTAGAGCGGCAAACTGTCCGGATCGTGGCCTTCGAGCCGATCGACGAAAGGCGCGATCTCTTCTTCCGTCAGCAGATGGATGAAGAGATTGAACTCGGGATTGAGCGCGGCGGCTTTGTCGCGCAACCGGGCGATGAGCTTGCGCGGCGTGAGCGAGCCTTCGCGATATTCGCGGCGCAGCGTGGAGAGACGCAGATCGAATGTCGACATGGTTTTCCGTTGGATAGATTCAGTGACGTTCGATGACCGCGATGCGCTGTCCCGCGCGCAGCGGAGAACCCGGCGCGACATGGATCGCGGCGACGGTGCCCGCGCACGGCGCGCAGACGGCAATCTCCATCTTCATCGACTCGATGACGAGCAGCACGTCGCCCGCCGCGACTTCATCGCCAGGGGCCGCTTTCACTTGCCACAGGCTGCCCGCGATCTCGCTGTCGATGGCGAGTTCGCCAGCCTTGAGCGGTGCGAGTTCGGTGTCATCGACGAGTGGCGCATCCTGCGCGTCTTCCGATGCGCCCGCTTCGCGCCAGCGCTCGCGTTCGGCCTGAAACGCCGCTTGCTGACGCGTGCGGAACGCATCGATGCTCGACGCTTCGTCTGCGAGAAACGCCTGATAGTCCGGCAAGGACAGCTCCGTTTCCTCGATGCGCAGCGGATAGCGCCCGAGCGGAAAATCCGCGCGAATGCGCATGAGTTCGTCGGCGGACACTTCGTAGAAGCGGATCTGATCGAAGAAGCGCAGCAGATAGTGCTGGCCGCAGAAATCCGCGGTCTGCGCGTAGCGGTTCCACATCTGCAGCGTGCGTCCGACGAACTGATATCCGCCCGGACCTTCCATGCCGTACACGCACAGATACGCGCCGCCGATGCCGACCGAGTTCTCCGCCGTCCACGTTCGCGCCGGGTTGTACTTCGTCGTCACCAGACGATGACGCGGATCGAGCGGCGTCGCGACCGGCGCGCCAAGATACACGTCGCCGAGACCCATCACGAGATAGCTCGCATCGAAGACGATCTTTCTGACGGCATCGATGGAATCGAGATCGTTGATGCGCCGGATGAACTCCAGATTGCTCGGGCACCACGGCGCATCCTTGCGCACCGTCGTCATGTACTTGTCGATCGCGAGCCTGCACGCCGGATCGTCCCACGAAAGCGGCAGATGCACGATGCGCGACGGCACGCGCAGATCGCCTTGCAGCAGCACTTGCGCCCACGCTTCTTCGACGATCGCAAGCAGACGCGCGAGCGGCAAGTCGTCGGGCCGGTAATGAATCTGCAGCGAGCGGATGCCCGGCGTCAGATCGACCACGCCGGGAAGCGCCTGCGATTCGAGCGACTGCATCAGCGCATGACCGCGAAAGCGCGATACGAGATCGAGTTCCGCCGGGCCGATTTCGAGCAGCAGATGCGTATCGCCGGACACGCGCGCGACGAGTCTTTCGCGGCCCGATCCGCTATCGAGCACGATGGGCGAGGTCAGCGCCGCACGTCGTTCGGTCACTTCGCCGCGTTCGATATCGAGCGATTCGATTTCACGACGCCGCCGCCGCGCGGCCTCACGCGCTTCGCCGATCTCGACGGGAAGGAAGCGCACCTTGTCGCCCGCCTTCAACTGGCCGATCTGCCACAAGTCCGCTTCGATGATCGTCACCGGACACACGAAACCGCCGAGGCTCGGGCCGTCGGGGCCGAGGATCACGGGCATGTCGCCGGTGAAGTCGATCGCGCCGACGGCATACGGATTGTCGTGAATATTCGACGGATGCAGGCCCGCCTCGCCGCCGTCCTCGCGCGCCCATTCGGGCTTCGGCCCGATCAGGCGCACGCCGGTACGGCTCGAATTGAAGTGCACTTCCCATTCGGTATCGAAGAAGCGTTCGATATACGCCGCGCTGAAATACTCGGGCGCGCCATGCGGGCCGTAGATGACGCGGATCGTGCGAACAGGTTCGAGGCGCAGCGCATCGCCGAGCGTCGCGCCTGCTTGCGCGTCGCCGAGCGGATAGACGTGCAGCACGTCGCCGGCGCGGATCGCGCGTCCGCCGTGTCCGCCGAACTGGCCGAGCGTGAACGTGCTGCGGCTGCCGAGATACGACGCGACATCGAAGCCGCCGCGCACGCACAGATAGGCACGCGCGCCCGCGCCGCGAATGGTGCCGAGCGCGAGCGTCGAGCCCGCCGCGACATGGATGCTGGTGTGCATCGGCTGCGCGATATCGTCGAGCGTGACGGGAATGTCAGCGCCCGTGATCGCGATCACCGCATCGGTATTGAAGCGCAGCGTCGGGCCGCTCATCGTCACTTCGAGCGCGGCGGCGTCGGCGGCGTTGCCGATGAGACGATTGCCGAGGCGCATCGAGCGGTCGTCCATCGGTCCCGACGGCGGAATGCCGACCGCCCAATAGCCGAGCCGGCCCGGATAGTCCTGCACCGTCGTCTGTGTGCCGCCGCTCGCGACGTCGATCGTGCTCGCGCGATACTTCAGCGCTTCGAGGCAGCGCGTCCACGGCTCGCCCGACGCGAACGGCGCGTCGCCGATGATCTGCCGCAGATAGTCGCGATTCGTCTCCACGCCGTAAAGCCGCGTGTTCGCGAGCGCCTCGTCGAGCGCGTGGCGCGCTTGGTCGCGCGTCGGCGACCACGCGATGATTTTCGCGAGCATCGGATCGAAGTAGGGCGGCACTTCGCATCCGGCTTCGATCCACGTATCGATGCGCAGCGCGCGGCCATCGGCTTCGGGGAAGGCGACATCGGTCACGAGGCCGGGGCTCGGCTTGAAGTCGCGGCCCGGATCTTCCGCGTACAGGCGCGCCTGGATCGCGTGGCCGCGCGGCTTCAGGCCCGCCATCAGCGAGGAAAGCGGCGCGAGCGTTCCAGCGGCGAGTTCGATCATCCAGCGGACGAGATCGACGCCCCAGACCTGCTCGGTGACGCCGTGCTCGACCTGCAAACGCGTGTTCACTTCGAGGAAATAGAACCGTTCCGCCGCGCTGTCGTAGACGAATTCGACCGTGCCGGCCGACCGGTAATCGACGGCCTTCGCGAGACGGATCGCGGCATCGCACAGCGCAGCCGATACGCCTTCGGGCAACGATGGCGCGGGCGTTTCTTCGAGCACTTTCTGATTGCGCCGCTGCACCGAGCAGTCGCGCACGCCCAATGCGATGGCGTCGCCTTGGCCGTCGCCGAAGACCTGCACTTCGAGATGCCGCGCCCGCTCGATGTACTTCTCGAGGAACACGCCCGCGTCGCTGAAGTTGTTCTCGCCGAGACGGCGCACGGCGTCGAAATGCGCGCCGAGTTCGCCCGCGTTCCAGCACACGCGCATGCCGATGCCGCCGCCGCCCGCCGTGCTCTTCAGCATCACCGGATAGCCGATGCGCTCTGCCGCAGCGAGCGCGGACGGCAAGTCGTCGAGGAGGCCCGTGCCTTCGAGCATCGGCACGCCTTCCTTCGCGGCGATTTCGCGGGCGGTGTGCTTGAGGCCGAACGCGCGCAATTGCGCGGGCGTCGGTCCGATGAACGCGATGCCCGCCGCTTCGCACGCTTCGCCGAACGCCGCGTTCTCCGACAAAAAGCCGTAGCCGGGATGAATCGCCTGCACGCCTTCGGCACGCGCGATGTCGAGGATCTTCGCCGTGTCGAGATAGGTCGTCGCGGCGGGACCGTCGCCGAGCGATTGCGCAATCGAGGCTTCGCTTACATGGCGGCTAGCGCGATCCGCTTCGGCATACACGGCGATGCCGGTGACATCGAGCGCGCGCAAGGTTCTGAGAATGCGGCAGGCGATCGCCCCGCGATTCGCAATCAGGATCTTCTCGAACATGGAAAGGGAAGGGTCGTTCGGAGGCGGGCCGTCCCGCCGTGAGCATGGCGAGCCGCGGTCGTCCGCGGCCGCGATCGCTTCAGCGATAGCTTCGGTTCAGTTGTTCGCGCGTGGTCGTGCAGCAGCGTCCCGAGCGAACGAGCATGACGTGATAGATCCAGCTGCGAATGCGCTTCAGTTCCATATGATCAGCTCCGCGGGTGTCGGGTTATAGGCGTTGCACGGATTGTTCAGTTGCGGACAGTTGGAGATCAGCACGATGACGTCCATCTCCGCGCGCAGCTCGACATACTTGCCCGGCGCCGAGATGCCGTCTTCGAAGGTCAGGCCGCCTTCGGCCGTCACCGGCACGTTCATGAAGAAGTTGACGTTCGCGCCGATATCGCGCTTCGCGAGCCGTCCGTCGTGCGCGCATGCACGCAGGAAGTTGTCGCGGCAGCTATGCATGTAGCGCTTTTCCAGCGCATAACGCACCGTGTTGCTCTCTTGCGCACATGCGCCGCCGAGCGTGTCGTGACGGCCGCAGGTATCGGCGACGATCGTCAGCATCGGATTGCCGAGATTCGAATACAGCACCGAGCCGGACGTCAGATAGAGGCTCTGCTGCCTACGCAACGTGCGTTGCGGATCGAAGCGTTCGCGCGGATCGTGAAGGCTGTAGAAGAGCGTATCGACGGCCTGATTGCCCTCCAGATCGACGATGCGCAGCGTCTGCCCCGCTTTCACTTCATGCAGCCACGGTTCGCCCGCGGCGAGCGTTTCGCGATACACCGCGCTTTCTGGATGTTTTTCACTGACGGTAAGCGCTTGGGTCATGTTGCTCATCTCTCAGGTTCGCTCAAAGGAAAAAGCGTTCGGTGTTGATGAAGCCGCGCACGTTCTCTTCGCATGCGGTACGGCAGATTTCCGCGACTTCGGGATGCGATTCCTTCAGTTCCAGCTTGACGGGCTTCGGCGAGTATTCGGGATGCGGATCGAGCGGATGCTGGATCGCGGTCAGCACGACGAGCGTGTTCATCGGCGCATACAGTTCGACGTAATCGCCCGCTTTCGAATTGCCGGGCACGAAGGCGAGCGCGCCATCGCTCGTCACGTCGATGCGGCTGAAGAGATTGAGCGTCATCAGCAGGTCGGAAACGTCGAGGCCCCACTTGCTCATCTCGACGAGCAGGTTGTCGGTGCCATTGCGATAGAAGCCGTTGCGCAACTCCTGATAGCGGCCCGCGCCGTATCGTTCGAACACTTCCTGCGCATTCGATACCCCGCCGATGCTGTCGTGCCAGCCGCATGTATCCGCAACGATGGCGGCCAGGACGCGCCCCATGTCGGAGTAGAGGCAATGGCCCGTGGTGAGCTTCGCGGTGTGCTGGCACTTCAGCGAATCCGGCAGATTGAGCCGCTCGCTCTTTTCGGCCGCGTTGACCATCATCACGCTGACGTTCGCGCCGCCGCGAATATCGGTGATGCAGAGCGACTGTCCGCGCTTGACGATCAGCGATGCATGACCGCCACCGGGGACCGTTTCTTCGAGTAACACTGTCATGGCGTAGAGCTTCCTTTAGTCGGAGACGAGTTCGATGCTGGATGCGCCCTGCACCGCGGCCTGCGCCATATGCACCGCCGATGCCGAGGCGCGCGTGCGGTCGAGCGGAATGTCGTAGGTGATGCGCGCGCCGTACGCGCCGGGCGCTTGCGGATCGACGCGCACCTTGTCGAAGACGAGCACGCGGCTGCCGAGCGTGAAGCCTTCCTTGAGGTCGTGCGTGACCATGAAAATCGTGAGCTTCGATTCGCGCCACAACTCCGACAACAGCACATGCATGTCCTTGCGGATGCCGGGATCGAGCGCGCCGAAGGGTTCGTCGAGCAGCAGCACGCGCGGCTTCATCATCAGCGCCTGCGCGATGGCGAGCCGTTGCTGCATGCCGCCCGAAAGTTGCTGCGGATACTTGTCGAGCGCCGCGCCAAGACCCACGCGTTCGAGCATCGCGGCGGCTTCGTCGCGTGCGGCGCGTCGTTGTGCGCCGAAGAGCCGTCCCGTGAATTTCGCGCGCGGCAGTTCGAGACCGAGCATCACGTTGCGCAGCACGCTCAGATGATCGAAGACCGAGTAGCGCTGAAACACGACGCCGCGATGCGCGTCCGGTTCGGCGGGAAGCGGTTCGCCGTCGAGCAGAATCTCGCCGCGCGTCGCCCGTTCCTGTCCGAGCAGCAGGCGCAGAAACGTGGACTTGCCGCAGCCGGACGCGCCGACCATCGAACAGAATTCGCCTTCCTTCACGGTGAGATTCAGCCGTTCCAGCACGACCTGATCGCCGTAGTTTTTCCATACGTTGCGAACGACGATCATCGCGCGCCTCCGCCGTACCACGGAAAGCACCACTGCGTGAGTCGACGCAGCAGTTCGTCGGTGAGCCACGCGAGCAGCGTGATCCACGCGACGTAGGGAAGAATGAGATCCATCGACAGATAGCGCCGCACGAGAAAGATGCGATAGCCAAGCCCGTCGGTCGATGCGATCGCTTCCGCTGCAATGAGAAAGAGCCATGCGGCGCCGAGCGAAAGCCGGATCGCGACGAGCAGGCGCGGCAGAAGCTGCGGCAGCACGAGCCGCAGAACAAGCGTCCAACTGTTCGCGCCGAGCGTCTGCGCCTTGATCCACATCTCGGCCGGGATTTCGGCGGCGCGCGCGTGCAGATCGCGAATGATCATCGGCGTGATGCCGATGACGATCAGCACGACCTTCGACAGTTCGTCGAGACCGAAGACGATGAAGAGAATCGGCAGCACGGCGAGCGGCGGCACCATCGATATGACGGTGATGAACGGCGAAAGCGTCGCGCTTGCGAGCGGAAACGATCCCGTCGCGATGGCCGCAACGAGCGCGATCGCCGCGCTCACGACGAGCCCGATGCCGAGCCTTCGCAAGCTCGACGCGGTATCGGTCCAGAGCAGATACTCGCCGGTGCGTTTGTCTTCGGTGAAGGCGGCCGACTTCATCGCATCGCTCATCTGCGTCGCGCTCGGCAACAGCTTGTCGTCGGGATTGTCGGCGAGCCGCATCGAAGAGCCGGTGAAATACACCGCGAGCAGCACGACGAACGGCAGCAGTAACAGCATCAGCGCGCCGGTCCTGCTCGGATGTCGATTGATGAGTCGCATGTTGGCCGCCATGTAGTAGAACCTGACGCGCTCAGAGCTTGCCGGCCGCCGCCATCTCGACGTAGGCCGGATCGAAGCGCAGCTTCACGTTGTTCTTGTTGCCGACGACGACGCCCTTGTCGAACGCCATGCCGACGGCATCCGCGCTCTTCGCGTCTTGCCCCAGCAGGCCGTGATCGAACGAGAACTTGGCGACGCGCGTCATGATCTTCGGCATGTCGGGGCTGGTCACGAATTCGAGCGCGGCCTTCGGCGTGTAGAAGAGGGCGGTGGTCGAGAGCTGGCCTTTGAAGTTGGCGAGATCGGTGCCGGACGCCTTGGCCATCGAAGTCAGCGCGCTCGTGGTTTCGGGGGAATCGCCGTGCATCAGCGCGACCATCTCGAACCATGCGCCGGTCAATGCCTTGCCGAGCGCCGGGTTGTCCTTCAGCGTCTTCGTATTGACGACCATCATGTCCATGATCTCGCCGGGAATCTTGCTGGAGTCGAAGACTTCGGTGACGTTCGGCTGCGCCTTCAAATCGGCGAGCATCGGATTCCATGTGACCGTGTTATGCACGGTGGGCGTGGCGAATGCGCCGGAGATATCGGCGTCGGACGTGTTGACGACCTTGAGGTCGCGCTCGCTCATGTGCGCGCTTTCGAGTGCGCGTGCGAGCAGATAATGCGAGACCGAGAACTGGACGAGGTTGATCTGCTGGCCTTTGAGATCGGCGATCTGCTTGCCCTTGCCCTTCATGAGCACGCCGTCGTTGCCGTTCGAGTAATCGCTGACGATCAGCGCCGTCGAGTCCACGCCGCCCGAAGCCGGGATCGTGAGCGCGTCCATGTTGGTCATCGCGCAGCCGTCGAACTTGCCGGCCGTGTATTGATTGATGGACTCGACGTAGTCGTTCAGCTGGACGACATCGATGTTGATGCCGTACTTCTTCGCCCACTTGGAGACGATGCCCTGCGTCTTGGCCTGGCCCCACGGCATCCAGCCCGCGTAGATAGTCCAGCAGACCTTGAAGTCGTTGCGCGGCGCGGCGGATGCGGCGCTGGACGCGAAAGCGGCGACGGAGAGTGCGGCGATGCCAAGAAAGCGAGCGAGCTTGCGCATGAGGTTGACCTCGAAGGAGACGGTTGGCGACGGCAAGGGAGCAGCGCGACTCATCGCGTTCTCTCCCGGGCTTTTATCCCGCCGTGTAACCTCGCCTGAGGTCGACAGCTCTCGGACCAGCATCCGCGTGAAGCAGACCGGAACCCTAGCCGTCCATTTCCAGATTGTTCGATGAACCGGATGATGCGCCGGCTCCTTGCCATCCCCTCTAAGCGGGAATCGTGCCAACGGTTTTTATGGCTGCTGGCGGCGTTGCGCAGGTTCGGACGGAGCGCATTGCCCATCCGCGGTGAAAGCGGCGCACGTTTGATGTATCGGCTGCACCAACATCGGGCGTCGTCCTTGGTTGCCAGCAAACGTTTCCTTGGGTAGACGCGCGAAAACATCGGCGCAACGCTTTGAGCCGATGCGTCGTTGCTTGCGATTTTCTTGGCATGAATGTGGCGCGGACAACATAGCCATTACCGGTTATTACGGAGAATCCGTCTCGTCGTACAAATAAAAACGAAGCGTTTAAAACAGACCGTCTGAAGGCAGCACCATAGCGGCCAAAGACATACGGGGAAGTCATGCAGCGTGAGAAGAACAACGCGCCTGTCAAAGGGCGGGTCATCGCAGTGTGCATCGGGGTTTCGATCGGCGCGATCAATGCGAATGCGCAGGATGCGGAAACGCAGCCGGCCGCGCACGTGAACACGGCGTCTCGGGCTCAACCGCTCATCTCGCTGCCCAGCACGCCGACGCCCGGTCCGGTCGGCAACACCGGCGAATTGCCGGCCGCCAATGGCGCGCCTCTCACGCCGCGCGGCACGGTGAATGCCGCATCGTCGCTCGACAAGAGCGCCACCCTCGCCGGCACGGCACGCTCGCGCACCGTCGATATCGAAGGCAAGCAAGCGCTCGACGATACGCTCGGCGGCGTGGTCACGACCGACACGGTGACGCTCGCGGGGCAGGACTTCTACACCTGGTTCGCGCAGGCCTGGGGCGCCATCCCGCTGTCCGAGCGCTACATCGTTTCGGTGCACGAGCGGCCGTCGCCGCGCTACGGCAGTCTCGTGTGGGTGGAGTACGGCCAGCGTCGCGTTTTCCAGGCGTTCCTGCCGATTGCGCGCTCGAACGTGAAGCCGATTGCCGAAGGCGCGGCGCAGATCGCCTTTCAGAACGTGATGCAGGCGGACCTGACCCGTCTGCTGTTCCGCGACGCCGACATGGCGATGGACGAACTATAAAAAAATCGCATCATAAGAAAATCGATGCAGTAAGGCCAAAAAATACGGGGAAACCGCAATGAAAACGAATGCGCTCTTGAAACGCGCGTTGCTCGCTTGCGCGCTTGCGATGCCGGTTATCGCCGCGCAAGCCACATCGCTTGTGTATGAACCGGTGAATCCGAACTTCGGCGGCAATCCGCTGAACGGGACGAATCTGCTCAACGAGGCGAACGCGCAGAACAAGTACAAGGATCCGTCGACGGAGAACCTCGGTACGAGCAGCCAGTCCACGCTCGACCAGTTCAACACGCAATTGCAGCAGGCGATTCTGTCGCGCGTCGCGTCGTCGATATCGAGCTCGATCGTCGGCACGGACGGCACGCTGCATCCCGGCACGATCAACACGGGCAACTTCTCGATTGCGATCACGCAAGTTACCGGCGGCAATCTGCAAGTGACGACGACCGACAAGACCACGGGTGCCTCGACGACCTTCGTCGTCGGCAACGGACAGTAACGCGAGCGCGCATACGACATGGACAAAGAAGCTATCACGACACTGGCGACGCGCGCGGCACTGGGCGCCACGCTCCTTGCAACGATGCTGTTGACCGGCTGCGTCACGACGCCGATGCCTTCGGCGGGCAACGCGACGCTCACGCCGCCGACGCGCGTGACGCGCGACCTCACGCACCTGCCGCCGCCGAAAGGGCGCATCGTCGCGGCCGTGTACGGTTTTCGCGATCTGACGGGCCAGTACAAGCCGTCGCCGGACAGCTCGTTCTCGTCGCAGGTGACGCAGGGCGGCGCTTCGTTTCTCGTGAAGGCGATGCGCGATTCCGGCTGGTTCACGCCCGTCGAGCGCGAAAACCTTCAGGACCTCCTGACCGAACGCAAGATCATGCGCGCGCTGGAAACGCCGGACGACAAAAAGAACGCGATACCGCAGATCGGCGCGCTCGCACCGGCGAGCATCGTGCTGGAAGGCGGCATCGTCGGTTACGACACGAACATTCGCACGGGCGGCGCGGGCATCGCGTATCTGGGTATTTCGGCATCCCAACAATATCGCGTGGATCAAGTGACGGTGAACCTGCGCGCCGTGGATATCCGCAACGGCACGATACTCAACAGCGTGTCGACGACCAAGACCATCTATTCGATTCAGGTCGATACCGGCGTGTATCGCTTCATCGGCTTCAAGGATCTGTTGCAGGCCGAAGCCGGCATGACGCGCAACGAGCCGCAGCAGCTGTGCGTGAACGAAGCGATCGAATCGGCGCTCGTGCATCTGATCGTGCAAGGCGTCGCGAACCAGTCGTGGGCGCTCAAGGACACGAAGGACTGGTACGACCCGACGATGCAGCGATATCTGCAGGAAAACCAGGGCTACGCGCAGACGATGGAAGACGTGAACCCGTCGTACAGCCCGGTGAGAATCGATCCGCCGAAGACCATCGGCAGTTAATCAGTCTCAGCGAAGGAGATCAGCATGAAAGCATCGCGTGCGCCAATGCGCGCATCGAAGGTCGCTGTGTGCGCGGCGCTCGGCGCGGTCGTCTCGCTCGCGGTGTATGCGGCGGACCTGTCGTCGGTCTCGGATTTCGGTCCGCCGGAACCGGGCTTCGGCGGCGCGACGCAAGTCGCTCGCGTGTCGCAACACGGCCAGGGTAATCGTCTCGACGCGATTCAGGCCGGACATAACGGCTTGATGGCCAATCAGATCGGCATCGCGAACGCGGCGGCGACGGCGCAGGCCGGCAACGACAACTGGACCGTGCTTCAGCAAAGCGGCGCCGCCAATCTTTACGCCGGTTATCAGTCGGGTCAGTACAACCGGTCGATCGCGATGCAGAACGGCAGCGGTAACGAAGCAACGGTCACGCAGGTCGGGAATTCGATGTCGTCGTCGGTGACGCAGCTTGGCAACAACAACGAGATTTCGATCTTGCAGAGCAGGAACGGTTCAGGATTATCGGTTACGCAGACGGGCGGCGCCCGGGCTGCGGTTCTGATGAAGTAGGCAGGCGAGGAGACCACGCAGTACAGGTAGGTGTGTGAGCGTGCAGGGCCGGGCGTCAGCGGGGGTTGACGTCCGTTAGGGTTACGAATCTACGTGCAAAAAACATCAAGTCAACGAGGCATAAAAATGAAAGTGAAGGCAATCATCATCGCTATGGGTCTGGCAGCATTGGCATCGACGTCGGCTTTTGCAGCGTCGGTCGGCGAAGGCGCGATCGTCGAGCAGTATGGCAACGGCAACACTGCTGGCGTGACGCAGACGGCGTCCAGCCATGACCGCGTGAAGGTCCAGCAGAACGGCGACGGTTCGAGCGCGACCGTTACTTCGAGCAACGGCGGCGCCAACGTGACCGACATCCAGCAAAACGCGGCACGCGTTTCGGGCGAATCGAAGCTGAGCGCGACGCTCACGCAGCAGCAGGCGATCGGTGAAAAGACCACCATCAAGCAAACGGGCAGCAACAGCACGGTGAACGTGACGCAGACGGCTTCGTCGTACGACAAGGACACGGTCACGCAATTCGGCAAGAACGATTCGGCGACCATCAATCGCACCGGCTCGAGCTGGAACACGGTCAACGTCGATCAAGGCACCGGCAAGACGGCAGGCGTGAGCGACGGCGCAAAAGCGACGGTCACGCAGACGACCACGATCGGCAACCGCGTCGACATCCTGCAAGGCAACAAGAACGGCATCGCGACGGTGACGCAGACGAATGGCGGCTACAACTCGGCTCGCATCGATCAGATCGGCGATCATAACGACGGCAAGGTCGAGCAGGTTTCGGAAATCGGCGACAACGTGTCGATCAGGCAGGCCGACTTCGCCCGCGCGCAAGTGCATTCGGAAAACGGCGGCGGCAACACGACCACCATCGACCAGAGCGGCGCAGGCGCACCGCACTATGCGCAGGTGACGCAAGGCAACGCGACCAACGAAACGACGACGATCCTGCAAACCGGCTCGGCCTACAACACGGCATACGTCGATCAGTATCGCGAAGCCAACGATCACACGTATGTCGTTCAGGCGGGCGATCGCAACACGGCGGCCGTTCATCAGACGGATGGCGGCAGCAACCTGGCAGCCGCGGTGCAGGTCGGTTCGAACAACAACATGGATCTGACGCAACAAGGCGCGTTCGAATCGACGCTGCTGGCCGGTCAGGGCGGCGGCTTCAACGAAGCGAAGGGCAAGCAGTCGGGCTCGCACGAAGACATGACGCTAACGCAAGTCGGCTACTTCAACTCCGCGGATGCTTCGCAAACCGGTGCGTATAACACGGCTTCGATCGTCCAGATCGGCAACGCCAACTACGGCTCGGTGACTCAGAGCGGTGTCGGCAATGCGGCTGCGATCACGCAGGGCGGTTCGTTTAACAAGGCTGTCGTCGTTCAGAAGTAAGGAACGCGGCGCAACGAATGGCGGTATGGCGGGCGGCGAGCGGTTCGAAAGTACCGCTCGCCGCTGTTTCATTCACGCGATGTCGCGAATTGGCCGATCGGTGCCATCGGCCGTACACGAGCCCAAAATTCTAGCCCGGCAATTCACGAGGAAGCTGACTGTATTCCGCCTGTTTCGATCTCGGCACCACTGACTTTTTGTCGAGTAATCATGTCGCTCATCCGAGGCGACAATAGATGCGTCGGCACTTGTGCGCCACGCAGGCGCTCGCCCGTTTCGCAGTCGAGACGCATCAGCGTCACAGCACAATCGCAAGGGGTCAAACGATGCTCACCTGCTTCGCAGTAAGCCATACCGATGACGACCAGCTCGTTCAATCCGCCGAGCATGAGATTCTTCAGGCGATTGCCGACGAAGCCGAAGTAAGTTTCGAGCCGGGCTTTGCGGGCAAGAGCTACCTGGACGTTCCGACCAATGCCGACGCACGCGAGGCAATGACTGCACGCCTGGAACAGAACGATATGTCCTTCAGCGTGGTTACGCGCATCGCTTATTAGGCGTGGATCACGAAGCGGGATGCGATCGCGGACATGCCGTCGACGCGCTGAACGTTCGTCTTGCGATGTGGCCCAGCACGCGCTCACGTGCGCAACGACCTCAACCCCGCACGCACTTCCCCGGCGAACAGGTCCGGCTGTTCCCACGCCGCGAAGTGTCCGCCCTTGTCGAGCCGGTTGTACCAGATGAGGTTGTGATAAGCGCGCTCCGTCCAGCTTCGCGGCGCCTGATAGTTCTCGCGCGGGAACACGCTCACGGCCGCGGGAACCGATACGTCGGCGGCCGCAAGGAAGTTGAAGTGCGATTCCCAGTAGAAGCGCGCGGACGAGACACCCGTGTTCGTCAGCCAGTAGAGCGTGATGTCGTCGAGAATGTCGTCTCGCGTCATCGCCCCTGATGATTCGCCGTTGACGTCGCGCCCGAATACCGCCGAAGTCAGCGCCGCCGCAGGCTGCACGTAGCCGTCGCCATGATCGAGCAGCCATGCGGCAAGACCTGTCGGCGAATCCGCGATGCCGTAGAGCGTTTGCGGGCGCGTGCCCATTTCCAGCGCGTACGCCCGGCGTTTTCTTGCGGCGCTGGCAAGCTGCTCGTACGCGTGCTTTTCTTCATCGTTGAGGCCCGCAGGTGGCGGATCGCCTGCCTGCAGCGCTTTGGCGATATCGGCGGGAACGGTCGCCGGGAAGTTGACGTGAATGCCGAGCAACTCGGGCGGCGCCTGCTTGCCCATCACGTTGGCGACCACGCCGCCGAGGTCGCCGCCTTGCGCCGCGAACTTGTCGTATCCGAGCCGCTTCATGAGCGTGACCCAGGCGCGTGCGGTGCGCTCGGGTCCCCAGCCGGTCGCCGTCGGCTTGCCCGAGAAGCCATAGCCCGGCAGCGACGGGATCACCAGATGAAACGCATCCGACGCACTCGCGCCGTGTGCCGTGGGATTGGTCAGCGGATCGATGATCTTGAATTGCTCGATCACCGATCCGGGCCATCCGTGCGTGACGATGAGCGGCATCGCGTTCTCGTGCTTCGAGCGAACGTGGATGAAGTGGATGTCCAGCCCGTCGATCTCGGTGATGAAATTCGGATAGCCGTTCAGTTTCGCCTCGCACTTGCGCCAGTCGTAGTCCGTGGACCAGTGGCGCGCGAGTTCCTGCATCATCGCGAGCGGCACGCCTTGCGATTCGTCGGAAACGGTCTCGCGCTCGGGCCAGCGCGTTGCCTTGATGCGGCGGCGCAGATCGGTGAGTTGCGCTTCGGGAACATGCACGCGAAGCGGACGAATCGCTTCCTTGTCGTTATTCGCGGTCTTCGCGACTGAGACGACCGATGAGTTCGGTTCAGCAAACGCAAGCTTGTTCAGCGATGCCGCTGCGATACCGGCCGCCGCAACCTCGACGAAGCGGCGGCGCGACGGCGACTTGGGAAGCGTCTTGTTATATGACATGAGAACTCCTGATGAAGGCGAAGCTATTTCGGCGGCCGACTCCGTCACGCGTACTGCGCTTCGAACACGATCGTTCGGCTCGGATCGCGTTGCATACGTAATACGGCGGATCCCGCTGCTGGCGCTGCTCACTGCTGCGCGATGGACGTATTGAAGCGCGCCGACGTATCCCGTGCGTGTCGAAATCGAGGCGTTGTGTAATCGCGCGTATCCGCCGCCGCCGCCGATACGTTGCGATACAAGTTGCGGCAGTCGTCGCCTTGGTTGAGCGTGTCAGCTCTCCGGGTCGTACCCGAACTCGCGGAGTTCCTGCGCACAGCGGCAGGCTTTGGCGATGTCAGCGGCCCATTGGACGGCCGCTTCGCGCGATGGAAGTTCCAGCACACAGAAGCCGCCGTCGAACTCTTTCGTCTGCGGATACGTCCCGTTCGTGACGGTGCCGTCGGCGGCGACCATCAGCGGCGTCACGTTCCCATTGATACCGCCGCCGAACACATAGACGCCCGCTTCCTTCGCCTCTCTGATGACCGCGCGTGCCGCTTCGCCGACCGCGTCGATGTCTTCATCGGAGACGTGCATCGCCGATGCAGGGAAGGAGATTAGGTACTTCGTCATCGTTCGATCCTCCGGGTGTGAGTCGGCCTCCCGCGTCGAAAGGCCACTGGAACGGCGCGAAAAAAGAATAAAAATCGCATCGAAAGATTACTAGGCTTTCAATCGGGCCGAGCGAACGCGTCTTACCTAAGGTGCCGATAAAAACGCGCGCTGCAAGGTAAGCGGACGATCTTCGCAATGCGGCCCTCAAAAAACCGTTGCGCCCATTCTGACCAAGAACGCGAATCATGGGCGCCGTATCACGGCGCGTCCCTTCGATCGAGGCTGTATTTCTTCGGCATCCCGATCACTGCGAGCTGACCTGATAGCGCGCAGACGACGAGCGTGTTCAACACGCGCTTCCTGAAGACCCCTTACTCAATGGCCTTCCAGGAAATCCCTATCTCTTCAAAGGAGGTTGAAATGGCCGGTGATATCAACATTCGTGAACGTGTCGTGATCTTGCCCGAGACAGGCGCATTCGCCGAGGCGCGGCGTCATCCCGAATCCACATCGAGCCGCCGTGTCGTGCATGTCTACGGTTCCCGCGTGATCGTGATGGAGGAATCGGCGGAACCCGCCGCAAAGGCGCTGGCGTACGAATCGCTGCAGGCATCCGCGATGGTGGTCGACTCGCTGTCGGCGACGGAGCAGTTGGGCTACAACGCGTTCGCCTTGCGCGAATCGAGCGCGTATCGGACCGCGAAGTCATCGCGTCCGCGCGAGGGCGAATCGTGGGATTCCAGCGAGGAAATGCAGTATTCGTGTACGCCGCCCGAAGACTCCAGGGAGCGCGCCGAAAGGGCGATGGCGCAGGCGGGCGCGCCGACGAGCCAGCGTCTGACCGGCTCGGTCGCGGTGGGAATCGTGATCGTGGAAGGACCGAACGACAATCTCAAGTTTTCGCAGGACGAGCGTACGAAGGTCGTCGCCGAAGTGCAGAACGGACTGAGCTGGCTGGCGACGCAAAACCCGGAAGGCTTGACCTTCAAGTACGACATCAAGATCGTCGCGGTGGAGGTGCAGCCCGGCGCGGACACGCTGACTTTCGATGAAAAAGAGACGCTGTGGCGCGATCCCGCGATGACGCAGCTCGGCTACGGCACGGGCATGGGCGCGGTGACGGCGTACATCGAAAAGCTGCGCACCGATCTCGGCACCGACTGGACGTATTGCGGCTTCTTCACCAAGTATCCGCTCGGGCATTTTGCTTATGCGTCGATCGGCGGCCCGCGTCTCGTGATGAACTACGACAACGATGGATGGGGCCCCGACAACATCGACCGCGTATTCGCGCACGAAAGCGGGCACATTTTCGGCGCGCCGGACGAATACGCGGCGAGCGGCTGCAACTGCGGCGGATCGTGGGGCGTGTACTTCAAACCGAACGCCAACTGCGCGAATTGCGCGCCAGGGGGCGGCGTCGATTGTCTGATGAAGGGCAACACCTGGAACATGTGCGTGCACACGCCGTTCCATCTCGGCTTTCCGCTCGTTACACAGACCTACACCGGCGTATGGCGGCAGGGCAACGACGCGCACTATCTGTGGGTCAACGCATCGTGGAACAGTTTTGTCGCGAAATGGCAGCAACTCGCGGAGCAGAATCTGCGTCTCGCCGATCTCAAGATCACGCGCGAGAACGGTTCCGAGCGATTCCACGGCGTCTGGCGCGAGGGCACGGGCGGCTATTACCTTTGGGTCAACGCGAATCAGGCGGACTTCATCACCAAATGGCAGGAGCTGGGCGCCCAGGGGTTGAGGCTCGTCGATCTCGAAGTGCAGAACGTCAACGGCACGCTGCTGTATTCGGGCGTCTGGCTGCCCGGCGACGATGGCTACTATCTCTGGATCAACGCCGACTGGAACAGCTTTGTCGCGAAGTGGCAGCAGCTCGCGGATCAGAACCTTCGTCTCATCGATCTCAAGATCGTTGACGTGGGCAACGAGCAGCGCTTCTTCGGCGTGTGGCGGCAGGGCACGGGCGGTCATTATCTCTGGGTCAATGCGGACTGGAACAACTTCGTCGCGAAGTGGCAGGAGCTCGCCCAGCAGAATTTGCGTCTCGTCGATATCGAGATCACGCAGTCCGCGCAAGGTCAGCGCTTCTCGGGCGTCTGGCTGCCCGGCGCGGATGCGTACTACCTGTGGTCCGGCGCCGACTGGCAGCACTTCGTCGCGAAATGGGAAGAGGTATCGGCGCAAGGCATGCGGCTCGTCGATCTCGACGTAGTGCCGGGCTCCGGCGCGCAGAGTCCGACGCCATCATCGGTCGCGGCTTCTTACGGCGGCATGGCGAGCGCATCGGCATCGGCGTTCGATTCTTACGAGGATGGCAAGGGCGGTCCCGGCGCAGCCACGCTGGCAGGGGAAGCGGGCTATGGAATGGGGAGCGTGAACGGCGAGGGCACGGCGGTATCGGCCCCGGATTCGGGCAGGCTCGCGGGCGTCGGCGGCGGTTCGTCGAACGGCGGCGGCCTCGCGTCGACTTCGACCGCGACCCGCACCCCTACCGCCGGCGGCGGCAACGCGTTCGGCGGCGGATACTTCGGCGGCAGTCCGCAACCCGGCGATGCGCCCGCGCCGCAACCGGAACTCACGATGGAAGCACTCGGAGGCGGATCGGTTTCCTGAGCGCGATGGGCTAGGGGTCCACGCGGCCGATGCGTCACCGCTTCGGATCGGGCGGTTGCATCGGCGGCGTGTCCCAGTCGAGCTGATCGCCACGGCGCGTCTTGACCTGGCCGAGCCGCGACATCCATGCATCGACGAAAAGCGCTTCGGTATCGTCGAGCCCGTTCGACTGCTTCACCGACGATTCCGCGTGCGTCAGCACGCTGGCGACGCCGTGCATCGACGCGATGCGTGGAACGGCCGAAGCATCCGCGGTGCTCACGTATACGCGGTTCGAGATGGATTGCGTCGGCGGGGCGGCGCGCATGACGGCATCGCGCTCGGCGGCCGATATGGATAGCTGGAGAATGACGAGGACTTCGACCATGACACGTTGCTCCCGCGCGCGATGCGCGTAGCCAAGTGTAGGGCGGGCCGCATCCGGTCGCAACGCAGCGGCATGGATACTCGCGATGCTGCCCGACGAACTTATGGGCTCGTGATGGCGGATTTTGTCCGCAAAGATGACGCGTAATGCTCTTTCCTGTGCGGTTGACGGGGCATTATGATGATTGCACGTTCAATCATCGAGGCCAAAAATGACCGCCGACCAACGCCGTTCCGCTCTCGTCATCATCGACGTTCAGGAATCGTTTCGCCACATGCCCGACTGGTCCGACACGGATCTGCCGGCTTTCAAGGAAGCCGTACTGCGCCTCGACCGCGGCGCGCGCGAAGCCGGCGTTCCGGTGGTTCATATCTTCCATGTCGGCAAGGCCGGACCGTTCAAGAAAGAATCGGGCTTCGTGAAGCCGCTGGACTGGTTGCCCGCTTCGCCCGATGTCGTCTTCGAGAAACACACGCACAACGCGTTCACCGATACCGGCCTGGACCTGTGGCTGCGCCGGCGCCAGATCGATCATCTGGTGATCGCGGGCATCCGCACCGAACAGTGCTGCGAGACGACGACGCGAGTCGCCTCGGACATCGGCTATGCCGTCGACTACGTGACCGAGGCTACCCTCACGTTTCCGATGACTCACGCCATCAGCGGCCGCGTCTACTCGACGTCCGAGATCAAGGCGCATACGGAACTCGTGCTGCAGGGACGCTTCGCGCGCATCGCCACAACCGACGACGCGCTCGCTGCGTGGCGCACGGCAAAAGCCGCATGATTCCGCCGATATCCGTATGGTTCGTGCTGACGCCGCCCGTGCTGATGCTCGACTATGCCGGCCCGGCCGAGGCGATGCGAATGGCGGCCGAAGCCGGCGGGCCTTTCGCGCTGCATCACTGCGGCCCGCTCGAGCGCGCGGCGACGTCGCTCGGCACCTTCATCGACGGTATCGAACCGTTGCCCGACAGGCTGCCGCGGAACAGTCTCGTGATGGTCGTCGGCAGCACGGAGTCGCCGGAGCCGGGCACGAACGCGCCGTTCGATACGGTCGCGCAGTGGCTTCGATGCGCCCCGGCCGAAGACACGCGCATCGCCAGCATCTGTTCCGGCGCGCTCCTGCTTGCGCGCGCGGGGCTGCTTGCGGGACGGCGCTGCACCACGCACTTCGGACTCGTCGATGAACTCGCGCGCGCGGAACCGACGGCGCGCGTGCAATACGACTGCCTGTTCGTCGATGACGGCGACGTGCTGACGAGCGCCGGAATCACCGCGGGTATCGACCTGTCGCTGTATCTGATCGAGCACTATGCGGGAGCCGAGCGCGCCGCCGATATCGCACGCCGTCAGGTGGTCTATCAGCGCCGTGCAGGCGACGACGTGCAGCTTTCGCCGTGGCTTGCGCATCGGAATCACATGCATCCGGCGGTGCATCGCGCGCAGGATGCCATCGCGCAAAACCCTGCGCGCGACTGGAGCGTCGCCGAACTCGCGCGTGCCGCGCATGTGAGCCAGCGGCATCTGAGCCGCCTGTTTGCGGAGCACGCGGGCGTCACCGTACTGGAGTATCAGCAGCGTCTGCGGGTGGCGAGCGCGCAGCGCTTGCTCGCGCAGTCGGACTACAACATCGAGCGCGTGGCGGAGGAATCCGGTTTCGCATCCGTCCGGGATTTCCGGCGCGTGTGGCGGCGGTATCACGACGTGTCGCCCGCGCGGTTTCGCAGCGGTTCGGAGCTCGAATCTTCTGTCGACTGAACGCATCGGAACCCGCCGCCGGGCATATCTCGCCGCTTCCCGTCTGCCGTTTTGCCGCCGTCCACAGTCGGAATCTGGCAAGCATGGAGCCGGGGCTGCACCTCGACTATCGCGTCGTCTACCGCAGGGGCCGCCCCGGCATCGCGTTTCACGATGGTGCCTTGCCGAAATAGCACGTACAACGCAGTGCGTCTGGCGCATGATGCTCTCACAACACCGACCCGCCGAGCGTACGCAAGCGTTCGCAAACGGCGCATTCACGGAGTGAGACGAAGCGATGCAACTCGAACAAGGAGCGGGTCGCCCGCGCACGCTTTACGACAAGATCTGGGACCGTCACCGGGTCATGTCGCGTGACGACGGACAGGATCTGTTGTTCATCGACCGCCATTTCATTCACGACGTCACCGCGCAGTCCTTCGATCTGTTGCGTCAGCGCGGCCTGACGCCACGCTCCCCCGAGCGCATCTTCGGCACGGCGGATCACTACGTTTCCAGCGTCGCAAACGACCTGTCCGCGGTGGCCGACCCGGAGCGGCGCGGCATGATTCAGGCGCTTCAGCGCGACGCCGCCGAGTCTCGGATCACGCTGTTCGACATGGACGATTCCCGTCGCGGCATCGTTCACGTGGTCGGGCCCGAGCAAGGGTTGAGCTTGCCCGGCATGACCGTCGTCTGCGCCGACAGCCACACATCGACACATGGGGCGATGGGCGCGCTTGCTTTCGGAATCGGCGCGACCGAGGTGGCTCACGTGCTCGCCACGCAATGCCTGTGGCAACGCAAGTCGGGCAACATGCGCGTCACACTCGATGGCAGGCCGGGCACGGGCGTCACCGCCAAGGACCTGATTCTCGCCGTGATCGCCCGGATCGGCGTGGCCGGCGCCGTGGGCCACGTCATCGAGTACGCGGGCTCCGCGATCTCCGGCCTGTCGATGGAAGGCCGGCTGACGCTCTGCAACATGACCATCGAAGCTGGCGGGCGAGCAGGCATGATCGCACCGGACGAAACCACGTTCGCGTACATCGCGGGGCGTCCCTACGCACCCGATGGCGATGCGTGGGACCGCGCGATGTCGCAATGGCGCGACTTGTTCACCGATCCCGGCGCGCCCTTCGATCGGGAAATACACATCGACGTCTCCGACATCGCCCCTATGGTCACGTGGGGCACGACGCCCGAATACGCCTGCGGCATCGACGGACGCGTTCCCGATCCCGCGCGACAAGCCGACCCGGATCGACGCGCGGCGATGTCGAAAGCGCTGAACTACATGGGGTTGCCTCCGAACGCGGCGCTGGAAGGCGTGGCGATCGACAGGGTGTTCATCGGATCGTGCACGAACGGGCGCATCGAGGATTTGCGCAGCGCGGCGGAGGTGGCGCGCGGCCGCCGCATCGCATCTGGCGTCGAGGCGTGGGTCGTGCCGGGCTCGCACGAGGTACGGGCTCAGGCCGAGGCGGAAGGACTGGACCGCGTGTTCAAGGAAGCCGGTTTTCAGTGGCGTTATCCCGGCTGCTCGATGTGCCTTGCAACCAACGGCGATATCGCCGCGCCCGGGCAGCGTTGCGCTTCCACTTCGAATCGCAATTTCGTGGGCCGTCAGGGACCGGGGGTGCGCACGCATCTGATGAGTCCGGCCATGGCTGCTGCCGCTGCCGTGACAGGGCGTCTGACCGATGTGCGCCGTCTCCTGGGAGCATGAAATGGAAAGCCTGATTCACCTCGATGCGGTCGCCGTCCCGATCGCCGGCATCGATTGCGACACGGACCAGATCCTGCCCGCGCGCTTCCTGCAAAAACCCCGCTCCGACGATTTCGGCCAGTTCCTCTTTCGTGCGCTGCGCTTCGGTCCGGATGGCGCCGAGAAGCCTGAGTTCGTGCTCAACCAGGCGTCGTTTCGCGAGGCGCGCATCGTGGTGGCGAACCACAACTTCGGTTGCGGCTCTTCGCGGGAGCACGCGGTCTGGGCGCTGTATGACTACGGAATCCGGGCGGTGATCGCCCCGAGCTTCGGCGATATCTTCTTCATCAACTGCCTGAAGAACGGGCTGCTTCCGATCGTGCTGCCGGAGAGCGTCGTGCTTCCGCTCCTGGAAAGCCTCGGCAGCAGGGCAGTCAGCCGGATCTCCATCGACGTGCCCGCGCAGACCGTGACGTTACCCGATGGCGCTTCGCATCCTTTCGATATGGAGCCCTTCGCGAAGGAATGCCTGCTGCGCGGCATGGACGAGATCGATTACACGCTTTCGCATCGAGACCGCATCGATGCATTCGAGCGCAATCGTGCCGATGCATGGTGAGGCGCGCGCTTTCCAAAACGACCTGGAGGAGTTCAGATGAAGATTGCAGTCATGCCCGGTGATGGCATCGGTCCGGAAGTAGTGGCGCAGGCGCTCAAGGTGCTGCAAGTCGTGGCGCCCCATGCAGAGACCCAGGAGGCGCATATCGGCGAGGCCGGCATCCGGGCGCACGGCGTACCCCTTCCGCAGCCCACGCTCGACGTGGCGCGCAAGGCCGACGCCATCCTGTTCGGTGCGGTAGGCGTCGCGGACGAAGCAGGGATACCCCGCGAGCGTCGTCCCGGAACGGGTCTCCTGCAGTTGCGCGAAGCGCTCACGCTGTACGCGAACTTCCGTCCGGCCTATATGTTCCCGGAACTGATCGGCGCTTCGACCTTGCGGCCGGAAGTCGTCGATGGACTCGACATCGTGATCGTTCGCGAGCTGAACGGCGATGCCTATTTCGGTCAGCCGCGCGGCTTCGAGACCAACGAGGCAGGCGAGCGCGTCGGCTTCAACACGATGCGCTATTCGGAATCGGAAGTCGAACGCGTCGCGCACGCGGCTTTCCGCGCCGCTCGTCGACGTCACCACAAGCTGTGCTCGGTGGACAAGGCCAACGTGCTGGAGGCGAGTCAATTGTGGCGCGAAACTGTCACGCGCGTCGGGCGGGACTATCCGGACGTCGAACTGAGCCATCTCTTCGTCGACGCCGCCGCCATGATGCTGATGCGCCGGCCCAAGCAGTTCGATGTCATCGTCACGGGCAACTTGTTCGGCGATATTCTGTCGGACGCCGCGGCCATGCTGACCGGATCGATCGGCATGCTGCCGTCGGCTTCGCTGGGCTACGACCGCAAAGGGCTGTACGAGCCCGTGCATGGGTCGGCGCCGGACATTGCAGGCAAGGACATCGCCAATCCGCTTGCTGCCATCCTGTCGCTCGCGATGATGCTGCGCGAGAGCTTCGAGATGGAAGACGCCGCCGAGCGCGTCGAACAGGCCGTGCGGGCCGTGCTGTCCGCCGGCTACAGAACCGCCGATATCCATCAGGAAGGTACGCAAAGCGTCGGCACCCGTGACATGGGCGATGCAGTGGTCGAAGCCTTGCAGAAAGAAGTCGTTTAGGGCGGATCGCGGCCTGGACCGGCTGGCAGCGCGGCGTCACGATCACGCAAGGCCAGCCTTGCAGGGCAGTTTTCGCACCCACATCCCTTGAAAGGGAGGAGACAACCATGAAGCTGAAACTCGCAGTTGCACTGTGCGCAGCCGTGGGACTCGTTTGCGCATCGGCCACGGCAGTGGCGAAGGACACGCCTGAGAAGCCCGAGCTGCACATCGCGGCGGCGTCGACGGGCATCACATACCTGCCGATGCTCGTCGCCAAGCAGCGCGGCTATTTCAAGGACGAGGGGCTCGACGTAACCATCGCCGCATTCTCGGGCGGCTCGAAGACGCTGGAGGCCTTGTTGGGCGGCAGCTCCGATATGGTGGCGGGCGCGTACTCGAACACGATCACCATGGCGACGAAGGGTCAGCACCTCGTCGTGGTGGCCGCACAAGTGATTTGCCCGGGATGGATCTTCGGCGTATCGCAGAAACACGAGACCGACGTCAAGTCGCCCAAGGATTTGAAGGGCATGCGAATCGGCGTGAGCGCGCCAGGCTCCAGCACGCACATGGCGGTCAACTACATCCTGCACAAGGCGGGGCTGCAGCCTTCGGACGTATCGATCATCGGGGTGGGGCAGGCGGCCGGCGCCGTTGCGGCGGTGCGTGCGGGGCAAATCGATGCGCTTATCGTCAACGATCCCAGTGCCACGATCCTGACGAAAGACGGCAGCCTGAGACCGCTCGAGAACATGCGTACGGCGGACGGCAACGTGAAGGTGTTCGGGGCGGACTATCCCGAGTCGAGCGTATTCGCGACGCAGGACTTCATCGACAAGAATCCGAAGACGGTTCAGGCAGTCGCCAATGCGATCGTGCGCGCGGAAAAGTGGATCGCCACGGCGACGCCGCAACAGGTCGCCGACAACGTGCCGCCGCAGTTTCTGGGCGATAACAAGGCGCTCTACGCCGAGGCCTTCACGAACAGCCGACGCTGCATCGCGCAGAACGGGGAAATCACGGCCAAGGGCGCCCAAACGGTGCATGAAGTGCTTGCGGCCTTCGACCCGGCGGTGGCCTCGGCCAAGATCGACCTCGCCACGACCTACGACAATCGATTTGTCAGAAAGGCGGCAGAGGTCCAGCCATGAGCACCGCCGCGTATAGCGTCCCGCTCGACAGCGGACAGGCGGAAGCGCGCGAAGCGTTACGCTTCGACAACGTGACCTGCACTTTTGCCGGCAACGGCAAGAGAGCGCAGACCTACACCGCGGTTTCCGGCGGAAGCCTGACGATACGAGACGGCGAGTTCGTCTCGATCGTCGGTCCTACGGGTTGCGGCAAGTCGACACTGTTGAACGTCGCCGCCGGGCTTACCCGGCCTTCGTCGGGCAGCCTGAGCGTGTTCGGCAAGAAACTGACTCACGGTCTCAACACGCAGGCCGCCTACCTGTTCCAGGTCGATGCGCTCATGCCGTGGAAGACCGCCGAAGAGAACATTGCCATCGGCCTGATCTTTCGCGGGATGCCGCGCGAAGAAGCCTTGAGCGTCGCCCGCGGCTGGCTCGAGCGAGTAGGGCTGCAAGGTCATGGGAAGAAATATCCGCATCAGATGTCGGGCGGCATGCGCAAGCGGGCCGGTCTCGCGCAAGCCCTGGCGCTCAATCCCCGCATCATTCTGATGGACGAGCCGTTCAGCGCGCTCGATATCCAGACCCGTCATCTGATGGAAAACGAGCTGTTACGGCTGTGGTCGAACGACCGCAAGTCCGTGATGTTCGTGACTCACGATCTCGAAGAGGCGATCTCGCTTTCCGACCGGGTCATCGTGCTATCGGCGGGACCGGGTACACGACCTATCGCTGAGTTCGAGATCGATCTCGAGCGGCCGCGCGAGATGTCGGAGATCCGGATGACGCAGCGTTTCCTTCAACTGCACACCCAGATATGGGACGTGCTTAGAGGCGAGGTTCTGAAAAGCTATGCGCGCAATCGAGTTTAGTCCAGGCAATCGCTTCACCGTTCTGGCGACGCGGCTCGCAATCCTGCTCGGCGTCCTGTTCATCTGGTGGCTCGGCACGTATCAGAAATGGCTGTCGCCGTTCTTCTTCGGCGATCCGGTAGGCGTGGCGCGTCGCATCGTCGAGTGGTTCGTCACGGGCTCGGTGTTTCGCCATCTGTACACGACGCTGCTCGAAACGATGCTTGCGTTCGCAATCGGCACGGTTCTGGGTTTGGGATGCGGTCTCTGGCTTGCCCTTAGCCCGTTTCTGGCGGTCGTGTTCGATCCGTTCATCAAAGCGATGAACTCCATGCCGCGCCTGATTTTCGCGCCGATTTTCGCGCTTTGGTTCGGGCTGGGCATCTGGTCGAAAGTCGCCTTGGGCGTGACGCTCGTCTTCTTCGTGGTTTTTTTCAACGTGTTCCAGGGTGTGCGCGAAGTGAGCCCGACCGTGCTCTCCAATACGCGGATGCTCGGGGCGAACTCGCGTCAACTGATGAGGCATGTGTATCTGCCATCGGCGACGAGCTGGGTGTTTTCGAGCCTGCACAACGCGATCGGCATCGCGTTCGTCGGCAGCGTGGTGGGCGAGTATCTGGGCTCGGAGAAAGGCGTTGGCTATCTGATTCTGCTGGCCGAAGGCGTGTTCGATATCAACTCGGTCATCGCGGGGATTCTGGTGCTGACCGTGTTCGCGCTAGTGCTCGATACGGCCGTATCGATGATCGAAGACTATCTGCTGCGCTGGCGCCCCGTGGCCGGACAGACCGTTGCCGCCAGCGCGTGAACGCGCGATCCAACCTGAAGGGACTAAATTGCAGACGAACACAATCAATCTGGCGGACCGCGTCGCTGTCGTGACGGGCGGCGCCCAAGGCATCGGTCTCGAAGTCGGCCGCCGGCTGCTCGAGTCCGGTGCGCGACTCGTGGTCTGGGACGTGAATCCTGCTGGCATCGAGCAGGCCCGTACTCAACTGCGCCGGCACGACGTTCACTTCGAGCGCGTCGACATTGCCGATTACGCGAGCGTGCAAGCGGCTGTCGCGGCGACGCTGGAATCGATGGGACGTATCGATATCCTCGTCAACAACGCGGCGATCGTCGGCCCGAATGCGCCTCTGATCGACTATCCGATCGATATCTGGAAGCAGGTCATGGAGATCGACGTGAACGGCACGTTCCATTGCTGCCGTGCGGTGGTCCCGGAAATGGTCCGTCAGAACTACGGCCGTATCGTCAATCTCGCTTCGGTCGCCGGCAAGGAAGGCAATCCGAATGCGGCGGCCTACAGCTCGGCGAAGGCCGCGGTCATCGCAATGACGAAGTCGCTGGGAAAGGAGCTGGCACGTCACGACATCGCGGTCAATTGCGTGACACCGGCCGTTGCGCGCACGCCCGGCGCGATGGAGCAGGCGCCCGAGCATATCGAGTACATGCTGGGCAAGATTCCGCGCGGCCGTTTCCTCGAACTGAATGAAGCCGCGGCGATGATCGCGTGGCTCGTCAGCGAAGAAAATTCCTTCACCACCGGAGCGGTTTTCGATCTGTCCGGCGGTCGCGCCACCTACTGAAGCGAGCATACATATGAAGCTGTTGCGCTACGGTTCACCGGGCGAAGAGAAGCCGGGCCTTCTCGATGCCGATGGACATATCCGTGACCTGTCGAACCATGTTGCCGATATCGCCGGCGACGCTCTGCTGCCGGATAGCCTCGCACGCCTGAAAGCGCTGGACATTGCGTCGTTGCCGCGCGTGGAAGGCAATCCGCGTCTGGGCCCCTGCGTGGGCGGCACGCGCAAGTTCATCTGCATCGGCCTGAATTATTCCGACCACGCAGCGGAAACCGGCGCCACGGTGCCGCCAGAGCCGATCATCTTCATGAAGGCCACGAGTGCGATCGTCGGTCCGAACGACTCGATCGAGATTCCGCGCGACTCGCTCAAGACCGACTGGGAAGTCGAGTTAGGCGTGGTCATCGGCAAGACGGCCAAGTATGTCGGCGAGGCCGATGCGATGAACCATGTCGCGGGCTATTGCGTCATCAACGATGTGTCCGAGCGCGCGTTTCAGGCGGAGCGTCAGGGCCAATGGACCAAGGGCAAGTCGGCGGATACGTTCGGTCCGACCGGGCCCTGGCTCGTCACCGCGGACGAAATTCCCGACCCGCAGACGCTGCCGATGTGGCTGGAAGTCAACGGACATCGCTATCAGAACGGCAGTACGGTCACCATGGTGTATGGCGTGCGATATCTGGTTTCATACCTGTCGCAGTTCATGTCATTGCAGCCGGGCGACATTATTTCCACGGGCACGCCGCCCGGAGTCGGCCTGGGGCAGAAGCCTCCGGTCTATCTAAAGGCGGGCGATATCGTGACGCTAGGCATCGAGGGCCTCGGGCAGCAGCGCCAGAACGTCGTGCAGGGTTGAACGCTTCGTGGCACGGTCGCGCGAGAAATATTCGACGGAGACAAACTATCGTGACAGCGCTTTGGCGTCAGGTTTCCATTGCATTGGCAATCTTCGCTGCCGTCTCGACTGCATCGGCCGCGAGCGGCGCGCCTGTGCCGGAGAAGCCGAAGCTGCATCTGGCGGCGGCGGGCGTCGGCTTTCCTTACCTGCCGTTCGTCATTGCGGACAGCCGGGGCTACTTCAAACAGGCCGGGCTGGATGTCGAAATCGGCGTGTTCAGCGGAGGCGCTAAGGCTCTGCAGGCGATGATGGGCGGAAGTGCCGACATCGTGGCAGGCGCCTACTCCAATACGATAACCATGGCCGCCAAGGGGCAGAAGCTGGTCTCGTTCGTGACGCTGGCCTCGTGCCCCGGATGGGTGTTCGGTGCGACGCGCGCGAGCCACGACAAGGTCAAGACTTATGCGGACCTGAAAGGCATGCGTATCGGCGTGAGTTCGCCCGGATCGAGCTTTCATATGGGCGTGAACTATCTGCTGAGCAAGTCCGGCTTGAAGCCCGGCGACGTGTCGATCATCGGCGTGGGTTCATCTGCCGGAGCGATCGCTGCGGCGCGCAGCGGTCAGATCGACGCGTTGATGAGCAACGACCCGGTCGCCACCGTTCTGCAGGGCAGCGGCGATCTGTTTCCGTTGGCCGTGATGCGAGACCCGGCCGGCACGCGCGCGACACTGGGCGGCGACTATCCGGAAGCGGCCATGTACACGACGAGAGATTTTCTCGTCAAGTATCCGAATACCGTGCAAGCGGTGACGAATGCGATCGTCGAGGCCGAGCGCTGGATGGCGCATGCGACGCCCGAACAGGTCGCCGCCGCCGTGCCGCAGCAATATGCGCTGGCCGAAAAGGATGTCTTCGCTCGTGCGTACGCCAACATGCGAAGCTGCATTTCGCGCGACGGCCTGATGACGGACGCCGCCGCGCATACCGTACACGATGTCCTGACCGCATTCGATCCCGAAATCGGCAAAGCATCGATCGATCTGAAGGCCACATACGACAACCGTTTCGTCGAGAATGCGGACAAGCGTTGAACCGAGGAGACCAGACATGGAGAGCGACATCCGCATCCTGGCGGAGGGCCTGATGTTCCCCGAGGGACCGGTGGCGATGGCCGATGGCTCGGTCGTGCTGGTCGAAATCGAGCGCGAGACGATCAGCCGCGTATCCGTCGACGGCAGCGTGAGCGTCGTTGCGGAAACAGGCGGAGGGCCGAACGGTCTCGCTGTGGGTCCGGACGGCGCTTTCTACATCTGCAACAACGGGGGATTCCTGTTCCGTACCGTTGCGGGGCTCAATCGCACTCGGCCGGGTATCCATCCAGGCTATACGAGTGGGCGGATCGAACGGTTCGACCCGCGCACGGGCACGCTGACGACGCTCTACGACCGCTGCGGCGATCAACCGCTGTGCGGGCCGAACGACATCGTGTTCGACCACGAAGGCGGTTTTTACTTCACTGATTTCGGCAAGAACCGGCTGCGCGATCGCGATCACGCGGGTCTTTATTACGCGCGAGCCGACGGGTCGATGATCGTCGAAGTCGCGTATCCGCTTACTACCGCGAACGGCGTCGGTCTGTCGCCCGACGATCGCGTGGTCTACGTCGCCGAAACAGAAACGGCGCGCTTATGGGCGTTCGACCTGGAGGAACCCGGCCGGGCGCGCAAGCATCCGTATCCATCGCCGCACGGCGGACGTCTCGTGTGCGGGCTTCCGGGCTACCAGCGATTCGACAGCCTGGCCGTGGACGCGGCAGGAAACATTTGCGTAGCGACGCTCGTCACGGGTTGCATCACCGTGGTCGCGCCGACCGGCGAGGTGATGCGGCAAGTCATGGTCCCCGACGGCATGGTGACGAACATCTGCTTCGGAGGCGCCGACATGAAGACAGCGTATGTCACGATGTCCGGCACCGGGCGTCTGGGTGCGCTGTCGTGGCCGGAACCCGGATTGAGGCTAGCTTATTCGTGATTGCCGGGCTGCTGCTGCGCGCTTGCGAGCAGGTGTTTGAGGAAGAGCTGGACGGGTGCGGGAAGTGACTCTGCCTCACGCACGCAGATTTTCCAGTGCCGCTCGGCCCACGGTTCGTCCAGCAGGACAGCAACCAGCGGCGCCGAGCTGACGTAGCGCTCGGCGTGATGCTCGGGCACGAGTCCCACGCCAAGGCGCGCTTCGACCATGCTGCGCACCGGCTCGAAGCCATTGACCCGGATAGACAGCTTGAGCGGATGGTCGAGGTCTGCCGCCGCGCGCAACACCAGCGAATTCAGATAGCTTCCTTCCTGAGGCCCCACGAGCGGATATCGCGCCACCTCGCGAAACTTGAGACGGCCGGCACGGCCCAGCGGATGATCGGGCGGCATGATGACCACGAGGCGGTCGCTTCGGTACGGATAGACCTGCAGGCCGGCAGTTACCGTGGTGCCGCCGAATACGCCGATATCGGCAGTGTTTTCGGAAACGGCGCGCACGACAGCAGGGCTCAGGCTCTCCTGAAGGTCGATGCGCAAAGCTGGATGGAGATCCAGGAAATCGCGGATATCCTTGGCGATGTACTGGACGATGGTGGAGAGGCTGGCGTGTAGCCGGATCTGACCGCGAACGCCTTCCGCGTGGTCGAGCAATTCGCTTTCCATCTGCTGGATGTCGCGCAGCAGCGTCCGTGCGTGTTGCAGCAGTGCTGCCGCCGCGACGGTCAATTCCAGCCCCTTGTTGCTACGCACGAACAACGCCGTCTTGAGGATGTCTTCGAGCTGCGACATGCGCTTGCTGAGCGCCGAAGCCGCGATGTTCTCGAATTCCGCAGCCCGCGCGATGCTGCCGTGTTCGCAGACGGCGACGAAAAGCTTCAGCGATTGGAGGTCGAAGCGCAAGTGAATCTCCGGGGACGCGATCGCTCGCGCCGCGACGTTTTCATGACGCGAGAATAGCCATGGAGCCGGCAGGAAGTCAATCGAGCGCAGCCGTCAGGGTGTCTGCAACCCGCCGTCCATCAAGCGCGTCTGCGTCCATAGCGTGACGTTACGCTCGCACGGATACTTCGCCGCTTCACGCTCATCGAGATCGACGCCCAAGCCCGGCTTTTCGTTGGCATGAACGAAGCCGTTGCGAAACTGAGGAAGTCCCGGGAACACATCGAGCAGTGCCTCACGCGGACCTTTCAGTTCCTGAATCACGAAGTTCGGCGGCTCGGTGCCCGACCATTCCTGCACGCCGAAATTACGCGATGCAAGGTCGATATGAATGTTCGCTGCGTGCGCGAGCGGCGACATGTCGCCCGGACCATGCCAGGCTGTCCGCACGCCGAATTGCTCGGCGAAGATCTGCAGTTTTCGCGCCGCGGTGATGCCGCCGATCTGACTCAGATGCACGCGAATGAAGTCGATCAACCGCTCCGTAATCAGAAAGCGCCATTCATACGGATTGTTGAATAGCTCGCCTTGCGCCAGCGGCGTCGTGGTTTTCTCGCGCAGCTGGCGCATCCATTCGCCTTCTTCGAGCGCGATCGCATCTTCGAGAAAGAACAACTCGAAAGGCTCGAGCTCGCGGGCGAAGCGAATCGCCTCCACCGGCTTCAGACGCTCATGCACGTCGTGGCACAACGCGACATCGAAGCCGATCTTGCTGCGGATGCCATCGAACAGCTTGAGCGTGTCGCGAATGTACTTGCGGCTGTCGAGGTAAATGCCGTCCGCAGCGCCTTCCGGCGCATTCGATGGCGCGCGGCCGAATGCGCCGCCGCCGTATCCGCCGCTTTGACAGCGAACATGCGTGATGCCCTGCTCGCGATATCGCTGAATGTTGTCGCAGAGTTCGTTGAGATCGCGGCCATCCGCATGACGATAGATCGGCACGCCTTCGCGCACCTTGCCGCCGAACAACTGATACAGCGGCATGTTCGCCTGCTTGCCCTTGATGTCCCACAACGCCATATCGATGCCCGAGATCGCGTTGTTTTCGATCGGTCCATTGCGCCAGTACGCGTTCTGATGCATCAATTGCCAGAGCTCTTCGATCGCCTCGGCATCGCGCCCGATCAGCAAGGGCCGCAAGTAATCTTCGATCAGGCACTTGACCGCGAGATGCCGGTACGCGAAGGTCGCGCAGCCGAGCCCATACAAGCCGGGCTGATTCGTCTCGACCCTGACGACGATGAGATTGATGCCTTCAGGCGCGGTCAGGATGACCTTGACGTCGGTGATGAGCGTTGCCATGAGTTATTTCACGAGAAGCGAAGTCACGGAATCGGACTTGCTGCCCGTGCCTCCCTTGGGTGTCGAGCGCTGGCCGGTCTGCGCGGGCACCAGCATCATGAGGACGACCGACGCGAGCAGCGCCGCGGCCATGAACACATACGATGCGGAAGGACTGCCCGTCGCACCGTTCAGATAGCCGACGAGCCACGCGCCGAGGAAGGCGCCGAGCGCACCGCACGCGTTGATGAGACCGATCGCGCCGCCGAGCACATTGCTCGGAATCAGCTCGGGGACGAGCGCGAAGAACGGTCCGTAAGGCGCGTACATCGTGGCGCCCGCGATCACGAGCAACGTGAACGACAGCCAGAAATTCGACGTGCCGACGAGATACGAACCCACGAACGCGACCGTGCCGATCAACAATAACGGCCACACGAAGAGCTTTCGATTGCGCGTTTTATCGGACAGATATGATGCGAGCAGCATCAAAACGATGGCCGCGAGATACGGCACGGCGGAGAGCCAGCCGACCGAGACGATATCGATCGTTTTCGACGCCGACTTCAGAATCGACGGCAGCCACATGATGAAGCCGTACACGCCGATACTCCACAACGCGTGAATGGCGCAGCACTTGAGCACGATGGACGAACGGAACGCCGCCTTGTAGTCCCGCACCGGCGCGATATGCGCCTGCTCGGACTTGAGGATGGCATCGAAATCGGCTTTCTCCTTGTCGCTCATCCAAGGGGCATCGGCGGGACGATCCTTTACCGTGAACCACCACACGATGGCCCACAGAATCGCGGGCACGCCTTCGATCACGAACATTTCGCGCCAGCCGAAGTTGCGAATGAGATAGCCCGACACGATCGACATCCACAGCACCGTGACCGGATTGCCGAGAATGAGGAACGTATTCGCGCGTGAGCGTTCCGTGCGCGTGAACCATCGGCTGATGTACATGAGCATTGACGGCATCACCGCCGCTTCGACGATGCCGAGGATGAAGCGCAGCGCCATCAACGTCGGAATGTTGCTCACCATGCCGGTCGCGGCGGCGCATAGGCCCCACAAGATGAGGCTCGCGAAGATCAGCTTCTTGACGCTGTTCTTCTGTGCGTAGATCGCGCCGGGCACTTGAAACAGGCAGTATCCGAGGAAGAACAGCGAGCCGATCAGCGACGAGGTCGCCGACGTGATGCCCAGATCCTTGTCGATGCCCGCGGCCGCCGCAAAGCCGTAGTTCGCGCGATCCAGATAAGCGAGGCTGTACGTGATGAAGATGACCGGCATGAGATGCCACCATCTTTGCGGTGCGACCGTTTTGATGTTGTCCATGATGTCTCCGATGTCAAAGTACGGCGAGCCAGCCGCCATCGACGTAAATGATTTGCCCGTTCACATAGCTCGATGCAGACGACGCGAGGTACACCGCCGTACCGACGAGCTCTTCCGGCTTGCCCCAGCGTTGCGACGGATTGCTGTTCTTGACCCACTTGTCGAAGTCCGCGTTATCCACGAGCGCCTGATTCATGTCCGTCAGGATGTAGCCGGGGCCGATCGCGTTCGCCTGAATATCGAATGACGCCCATTCGGCGCTCATGGCGCGCGTGAGCATCTTGATGCCGCCTTTTGCGGCCGTGTAAGGCGCAACGGTCGCGCGCGCGCCTTCGCTCGTAAGCGAACCGATGTTGATGATCTTGCCGCCGCGCTTGCGCTCGATCATGCGACGCGCGGCTTCCTTCGCGACGATGAATGCGCTCGTCAGATTGGTATCGATCACGCGTTGCCAGTCGGCGAGCGCGAGCTCGATCATCGGCTTGCGGAACTGAATGCCCGCGTTATTCACGACGATATCCACTTCGATGCCCTCCGCATCCCACGCGGCGAACGCAGCGGCAACCGACGCTTCATCGGTGACGTCGAATGCGCGGCCGCGTGCGTCGAAGCCTTGTGCCTGCAGACGGCCGACAGCGGCATCGACGGTTTCGGCTTTCGTGCCGTTGACGATAACGCGCGCACCCGCCCTCGCCAGTCCTTCCACGAGCGCGTAGCCAATGCCGCGTGCCGAACCCGTGACGAGGGCCGTTCGGCCATTGAGATCGAACAACTTGTTCATGCGTGTTCCTTATGTGATGCGGTCGAAACGTCGACGCGAGCGCGTCCGCGCAGCCTCTTTGGCGAGGCTGCGTTCCTGGTTGCCAAACGATGATGTATTGCTATGAAGGCGTGTCGTTCACGGTGCGGGCAAGCGCCGCGCGATCGTCGAAGTCCTTTTCCGCGCGTTCGATCAGCGTGAGCACGGCTTGCTCCGCCGCATGTGCATCGCCTTGTTCGATCGCGATGCACAACGCTTCGTGCATCGGCAGCGAGCGGGCGGGGCCGCCCTCGATCTCCGAGCTCAACTCAAAGCTCGTGCGCAGAATTGCGGAGAGCGCGTTTTGCATCTGCTGAACAAACTGGTTGTGGCATGCCGTGAGAATCGCACCGTGGAACGCGAGGTCCGCCGGCACGTATTCGCCTTGTCCTGCAACGGCGCGCTCCATCGCCTTGAATGCGCGACGCACCGCGATGCGGTCCTCGGGCGTCGCGCGCTTCGCCGCGAGCTTCGCGGCATTCGGCTCGATGATCGTGCGCAGTTCCATCAGGTCGCGGATGAGGTCGTCATCGACCACGCCCGAACGTGCGCGCCATGTGATGACGTCGGGATCGAACAACTGCCAGTGCGAGCGCGGCAACACGATCGTGCCGTGACGGCGCCGCACCTGCAGCATGCCTTTCGCGGACAGCGACTTCATCGTCTCGCGAATCGTGATGCGGCTCACCTGCATGAGTTCGGCGAGTTCGCCTTCGGCCGGCAGGATGTCGCCGGGCGCGAATTTGCCCGCGCAGATCTGTTCGCCCATTTGATTGAGGACTTGCCTGTGCAAGGTCGGCATTCAGCTCCCTCTAGATCATACGTATGATTTGGAAGGTAGCAGACGATCTTTCATCGGAACAATCGGGGTTGACCCGGTGCAAGTGCATTGCCCGACGCGGGCATGAAACCTTGATATAGGTCGGCTCAACCATTCGGCGGGGCAGTCAACCTTTTGTACGGCTAGGCGGGCCTTTTCCGTTTCTTTAACGTTGAGTCATCGCTGTGCCGGTCTTCGGCACGCCGTCAGATCCAAGCAAGAGAAGGAAACATCATGACGCTCGACCTGCTTTCGCAAGCCGGGACGCCGCGCGCGCCCCTGATCGAACTCGAAGACCGATGGCGCAGCCCAAGCCCGCGCGTGCTGCAGCCCGCAGCGGATGCGCAGTCCGAGCGAATGGCAATGTCTCGCTGGCTGCATCACGGCGAAGCGCCGCTCGAAGCCGTCAACGAAGGCAGCGGCACGCATCATTGCGTCAGCCTGAATCTCCGGTGCGCGCAACTGATCTTTCGTCATGCGGGCCGCAAGCTGCTGCACGGGCGCGTGCCGGCCGGCGTGGTCCAAGTGACCGCGCCCGCGACGCGCGTCTCGGCCGTGTTCGAATCCGCGATGGATGTGCTGCATCTCTTCGTGCCGCAGCGGGCATTGGCGGAATGCTACGAGGATCTGTTCCAGCGGCCGCATGCGGGCGACATCGTGCTCGACGATCCGAAGCTGATACGCGATCCCGCGCTCGAACGTCTGGGACAAGCGCTCGCCGTCTGCAAGACGGAAGGCGCGGCGCCTGGCAGAGTGTTCATCGACAGCGTCGCCTGTGCAATCGTGTCGCGGCTCGTCGCGCGTCATTTCTCGGCGCCGGCCGTGCGCGGACGCGAGCCTTCGGCGCTGCCGCAATGGCGCATCAACCGCGTATCGGAGTTCGTCGAATCGCATCTGGCCGACAACATCAGCCTGGCCGACATCGCCGCGAGCACCGGACTCACACGGATGCATTTCGCTGCGCAATTTCGGCGCGCCACCGGCATGCGCCCGCACGAATACCTGCTGCAAAAGCGCATCGATCACGCGCAGGCGCTTTTGCGCACCTCGAAGCACAGCATTCTCGATGTCGCGCTTTCCTGCGGATTCCGCTCGCAGGCGCACTTCACGACGGTCTTCAAGCGTCTGGTCGGCGCTACGCCGAAGCACTGGCAGACGACGCTCGACGCGGCATGAGCGCTGTCCGATCGAATGGCGCGACTTCAATGAAACGCCGCCCCAGGGCGGCGTTTTCGTGTCCATCAACGAAGATCGTTCACTCTCCCGCGTGCGCGCCGCCCGCGAGCTTGCCGCGGAAGATGTGATACTGATAAAGGTTGTAGCCGATCATCACCGGAAAGACGAGTCCGATGCCGATGAGCATGAACGCGAGCGTCGGCGAGTCGGAAGCGGCTTCGAGAACGCCCAGCTTGCCCGGAATGAAATCGGGGAACACGCTGATCGCCAGTCCCGCGAAAGACAGCACGAAGAGCGCTACCGATGCGCGGAACGGCCCGCGCGAACTGCCGAGATAGAGCGATGCCATGATGAACGCCAACGCGGCCACGGCGCCGAGTGCGAGCACGATCAGCAGATGCATGACGCCCGGTTGCGACCACCGCGCATGACCGATATCGCTCCTGAACCACGTCGCCAGCGTGAGCGGCGCGGCGGCGGCCACCGTGAACATCGCGCTCAGCAGGGACATCCTGCGCGCCCATTGCTCGACCATGCCCGAGGTCTTCCCGACGAGCCAGGTCGCGCCGAGCAGGCAGTAGCCCGCGACGACGCCCATCGCCGTGACGACGACGAACGCGAGCGCCACCTTGCCGGGCGCGAGCCCCGTGATGACCTTGCCGAGCACGACGCCCTGCGAGAGCGCCGCGATCAGGCTGCCGATGCCGAACACCTTGTCCCAGAGCGGACCCTGATCCACGGTATGACGAAACTCGATTGCGGCGCCACGCATGATCAATCCCGCGATCAGCGCCATGACGGGCAAATAGAGATGCTCCATCAGCAGCGCATAGGCGGCGGGAAACGCGCCGAACAGTGCGCCGCCCAGCACGACGAGCCACGTTTCGTTGGCGTCCCATACATGACCGATCGACTGGACCATGACATCGCGGTCGGCGGACTGCCTGCGCAGCAGCGTGAGGATGCCGACGCCGAGATCGAAACCATCGGTGACGACATAGAAGACGAGCATCAGCCCGATCAGGCCGAACCATGTATCGGCGAGCATCGTATGAACGGCACTATCCATTTGCAGACTCCTGAGTTCAGTAACCGGTGACGGCGTTCGCTTTCGATCGAGCCGTCTCGCCGGCCATCGCGGCGGGCGGCATGATGTCCAGATCGGGGCCGGCGCGCAGCCACCGTCTTGCGAGCACGAAGAACGTGAACAGCAGCACGGCGTAGAAGGCGAGGAACATCGCGATACTGAGCGAGACCGAAGAGGCCGGAACCGACGAGACGGCATCGCGCGTGCGCTGCAAGCCGTACACGACCCACGGTTGCCGGCCGACTTCGCGCACGATCCAGCCCGCTTCCACCGCCACGTAGGGCAACGGGATGCAGAGCACCCACGCGAGCAACAGCTTGCGCCGGGCGAGCAGCGCATCGAGCTTTCCGCGCGTCTTGCGCAGCGCATACGCGGTCCAGAACGCAAGCAGCATGAACGCGAAGCCGATGCCCGCCATGACGCGGAACGCGTAGTAGAGCAGCGGCAGTGCGGGCGGCTGATCGTCGCGGGCGAAGTCGGTCAGTCCTTTCACCTGTCCGTGCAGCGAGTGCGTGCCGAGCACGCTCAGCATGCCGGGCACCTCGATGGACCAGTCGTTGCGTTGCGCCTCCCGGTCCGGCCAGGCGAGCAGGGACCAGGACGCGCCTGTGCCCGGCGCATTCGTCTTCCAGTGCCCTTCGATGGCCGCGCCCTTCGCAGGTTGTGTCTCGAACACACTCACGCCGCTCGAATCGCCCAGCCAGATCTGCAAGGGCGCGACGAACACCAGCACCAGCAGCGCGAGACGAAACGAGCGCACGAAGAACTCCGGATGACGCCGCCGGTAGAGATTCCACGCTGATATGCCGGCGATGACGAACATGCCCGTCTCGATGGCCGCGACCCACATGTGCCCCAAGCCCCAGACCATGTCGGGGTTGAAGATCGCCGCGAGAAAATCCGTCACGACGATCTTTCCGTCGACGATGGAATAGCCCGCCGGAGTCTGCATCCACGAGTTGGCGACCATGATCCAGAACGCCGAGATGCTGGAGCCGAGCGCGACCATCGACGTGGCGAACAGGTGCACGCCGCGCGACACCCGTCCCCAGCCGAGCAGCATCACGCCGATGAAACCTGCTTCGAGCATGAAGGCCATCGCGCCTTCGAAGCCCAAGATATTGCCGATGAACTGGCCGCTGAACTGCGAGAAGCCGGCCCAGTTGGTGCCGAACTGGAACTCCATCGGAATGCCGCTCACGACGCCGACCGCGAAGTTCAGCACGAGCAGCTTGCTCCAGAAACGCGCGTGCCGGTAATACGCAACGTCGCCGGTGCGGATCCACAGCACTTCGACGAGCACGAGAAACGCGGAAAGGCTGATGGTGAGAATCGGCCAGAGTATGTGGAAGATCGCGGTCATCGCGAACTGCGCGCGCGACAGGTCGAGTGCGTGATCAAGCATGATGTCCGGTTCCGTGTCGTTGATCGGTGGCGCTCGAGGCGTAATCGTCGACAGCGCCGCTACGCACGACCTTGACAGGCACCGACTTGTAGGCAGGCGTGCGGCTTTGCGGGTCGAACGCATGAAGCGGCACGAGCGGATTGACTTCCGGGTAGTACGCACCGCAGCACCCGTCGGGAAGCGCGTACTCGACGATCTTGAAGTTGCGGATGACGCGCTCGATACCGTCTTGCGCAATGGCCCGGATATCGACGCGATCGCCCGCACGCAGCTTGCGTTTCGCCAGCTCGCGCGCGTTCATGAACACCACGTCGCGCTGACCGAACACGCCGCGATAGCGATCCGAATGCGAATAGAGCGTCGTGTTGTACTGATCGTGGCTGCGCATCGTCGTGAGCGAGAGCGCTTCGGGATCGTCCTGCGCGGGATCTTCATCGAGACCGTCGAAAACGAGGAAATTCGCGCGGCCGGTGTTCGTGTCCCACACGCGCTCGCGCGCCGGCGAGCTCAGATGGAAGCCGCCCGGCACGCGAATGCGCGCGTTGTACGCCTGAAAGACCGGAAAGACGATCTCGATCGCGTCGCGGATGCGGTCATAGCTCGCGACGAGATGCTCCCAGGGCACGCGTGACTTCTCGCCGAGCGTGGCGCGCGCCATGCCCGCCACGATGGCCGGCTCGCTCATCAAATACGGCGATGCGGGATCGTTGCGCCCGGCGGACGCATGCACCATCGACATCGAATCCTCGACGGTGATCGACTGCGGCCCGTCCGCCTGAATGTCGATCTCGGTTCGGCCGAGGCAGGGCAGTATCAGCGCGTCCTTGCCATGTACGAGATGACTGCGATTGAGCTTGGTCGCGATATGCACCGTCAGATTCAGCTTGCGAATCGCGCTTTGCATGCGTTCCCAGTCGGGAATCGCCGCCGCGAAATTGCCGCCCAGCGCGATGAAGACCTTCGCTTCGCCGCGCATCATCGATTCGAGCGTGGCGACTACATCGTTGCCATGCGTGGGCGGCGGCGTGAAGCCGAACGCGCGCTCGATGCCCGCGATCAGTTGCGCGCTCGGCTTCTCCGTGATGCCGACCGTGCGATTGCCTTGCACGTTCGAGTGTCCGCGCACCGGACAGATGCCCGCCCCCGGCCGCCCGACATTGCCGCGCAACAGCGCGAGGTTCGCGATCTGCTGCACTGCCTCCGTGCCGCGGCGATGCTGCGTGATGCCCATGCCGTAAACAAGGATCGCATTGTTCGCGCGCATGTAGATGTTCGCCGCGTTCGTGATCTCGTCGCGCGTGAGTCCTGCGTGACGTTCGATCGCGTCCCACGGCGTCGCGCGCAGATCGGCGAGCAGCGCTTCGATGCCGTGCGTATGGCCTTCGATGAACTCGATATCGAGCACGCGCGGCTGATCGCAGGCGAGGGCGGCATCGTCGGCTTCGACGATCGCCTTCATCATGCCCTTGAGCGCGGCCACGTCGCCACCCACGCGCACCTGATAGAGAAACGAGCTGATGTTCGTGTAACCGAGCGTCGCCATCTCGACCGGATTTTGCGGCGATGCGAAGCGTTCCAGTGCGCGCTCGCGAAACGGATTGAACGACACGATCTTCGCACCGCGGCGGGCTGCGGCGTGCAGGTCGCTCATCATGCGCGGGCTGTTGGTGCCGGGATTCTGACCGAAGATGAAGATCGCGTCCGCATGCTCGAAGTCTTCGAGCAGCACAGTGCCTTTACCGACGCCGATGGATTGCGGCAGGCCCACGCTGGTCGCCTCGTGACACATGTTCGAGCAGTCGGGGAAGTTGTTGGTGCCGAATTCGCGCACGAAGATCTGGTACAGAAACGCCGCTTCGTTCGACGCGCGGCCGGACGTGTAGAAGTCCGCCTGATCCGGATGTTCGAGCGCGTCGAGATGACGGCCGACGAGGGCGAACGCATCGTTCCATTCGATCGGCACGTAGCGGTCCGATTCCGGGTCATAGACCATCGGGTGCGTGAGACGGCCCGCCATCTCGAGGTCGTAATCGTTCCATGCCGCAAGCTCGGAGACGCTGTGCTGCGCGAAGAACTCGGGCGTGCAGCGCATCGCGGTGGCCTCCCATGCAACCGCCTTGGCGCCGTTTTCGCAGAACTCGAACGACGAAGTATGTTTCGGATCGGGCCATGCGCAGCCGGGGCAGTCGAAGCCTTGCGGCTGGTTCATGCGCAGCAGCGTCTGCGCGCCCGACACGGCAATGCCCTGGATCTTCAGCGCCTCGCCGGTGGCCTTCAATGCACCCCAGCCGCCCGCAGGCTCGCTATAGATGCGTATCGCTTTCTTCTCGCTCATTTCCTTCGCCTCGCAAACAATGCCATTCGTTGGTTTGGTAAACGTGATGATCGTCGTTCGCATACGAGGGGTTTTGCATAAAAGCCGGGCCGTTTGCGATCCGCACGAATTGCGAAAGCGGGCGTTGCCGCTTCGCCATCGCCGTGCATACGCTAAAACACCGGTTGCATCGAAAAGACCGGGTTTCGATGGCCGTGAATACTCCTTCCCTACGCGACGGACCCGCCGCGTTACGCGCCGTGCCGAACATCGACTGCATGAGCGGCGCGCCTGATCGAGCATTCAAGGAGCTATTGCAATGGCCACATTCACACTGAAAGACGGAACCGAACTGTTTTACAAGGACTGGGGCTCGGGCCAGCCGGTCGTCCTGTCGCACGGCTGGCCGCTCAACGCGGACGCGTGGGACGCGCAAATGATGTATCTCGCCGAGCGTGGCTATCGAGTGATCGCGCACGATCGACGCGGCCACGGGCGCTCGGGCCAGACGTGGGCTGGCAACGACATGAGCCGCTATGCGGACGACCTCGCGGAGCTGATCGATCACCTCGATGTGCAAGACGCCGTGTTCATCGGCCATTCGACGGGCGGTGGGGAAGTCGCCCGTTATATCGGCCGTCACGGCACGAAGCGCGTGAAGAAGGCCGTGCTGATCTCGGCGGTGCCGCCCTTGATGCTCAAGACGGAGGCCAATCCCGGCGGCCTGCCGTTTTCCGTTTTTGACGATATCCGCAAGGGCGTTATCGGGAACCGCTCGCAGTTCTTCAAGGATCTGGCGACGCCCTTCTTCGGCTTCAATCGCGAAGGCGCGCACGCTTCGCAAGGCACGATCGACTGGTTCTGGCTCGCGGGCATGCAGTGCTCGATCAAGAGCGCCTACGACTGCATCGAGGCATTCTCGGAAACGGACTTCACCGAAGACCTCAGGAAGATGACGATGCCGACTCTGGTGCTGCAAGGCGACGCCGATCAGATCGTGCCGCTCGACGACTCCGGCAAGCTCTCCGCGAAGATCGTCCCCGACGGCACGCTCGTCGTCGTTCCCGGCGCGCCGCACGGCATCTGCACAACGCATGCCGATATCGTGAACGAGCAACTGCTCGCGTTCATTCGCAAGTGATGGTGAGAGCCATGAAAGACATTCCGGAATCTCACCCTCCATTTCCACCGTTCTCGCGCGAGACGGCTCTCGAGAAAGTGCGTCAGGCCGAAGACGGATGGAACTCGCGCGACCCCGATCGCGTATCGCACGTCTATTCGCTCGACACGCAATGGCGCAATCGGGCGGAGTTCGTTCACGGTCGCGAGGACGTGCGCGCGTTTCTCGACAGAAAGTGGCGCAAGGAAATGGACTACCGCCTCATCAAGGAGCTGTGGGCGTTCGGCGGCAATCGCATCGCCGTGCGCTTCGCTTATGAATGGCGCGACGATGCGGGCAACTGGTTCCGTTCTTATGGCAACGAGAACTGGGCGTTCGGCTTCGATGGTCTGATGAGACATCGTCATGCGAGCATCAACGACGTGCCGATCGCCGAAAGCGAACGCAAGTTTCATTGGCCGCTTGGCCGAAGACCGGACGATCATCCGGGGCTCAGCGAGTTGGGGCTCTGAGCAGAAGAGGCCGCGCGCCGGGCAACGCGGTGCGGGGTCGCATTCCCTATGCGATCGACGAGAGAGCGCAATGAAAATCGAGCGAGTCTGGAGCGTACTTGCCACAATGGCGCTCTTCCTGATAGCCGCGTTCATCGGCAAGACCTTGTGGGATCACTACATGGATGCGCCTTGGACGCGCGACGGCCGCGTGCATGCCAATGTCGTCACGATCGCGCCCGATGTATCGGGCATGATCGTCGGCGTGCCGGTGCACGACAATCAGTTCGTCAGAAGAGGGGATCTTCTGATGCAGATCGATCCGTCGCATTACCGCATCGCGGTCGCCGAAGCCGAGGCGAAGGTCGCCGCGAGCAGGGCGGAACTGGCACTGCGTCGCGACGATGCGAAGCGCCGCGCGGCTCTCGACAATGAAGTCGTCTCCGACGAAGTCAAGCAGAACTCCGGCCTTCAGGCCGATGCCGCGAAGGCTGCCTACGACCAGGCGCTAGCCGCGCTCGATGCTGCGAAGCTGAATCTTTCGCGAACGCGCGTCGTTTCTCCGGTCGACGGCTACGTGACGAACCTGAACACATGGCAGGGTGACTACGCGAGCATTTCGACGCCGAAGCTCGCGGTGGTCGATCGAAACTCGTTCTGGGTCTATGGTTACTTCGAGGAAACGAAGCTGCCGGAAGTGAAGGTGGGTCGGGCGGCGGAGATCCGCCTGATGAGTGGAACGCTGCTGCGAGGTCATGTGCAAAGCATCGCACGGGGCATCTATGACCGCGACAATCCGCAAAGCATGGACCTCACCGCGAACGTCGATCCCGTCTTCAATTGGGTGCGGCTCGCGCAGCGCGTGCCGGTGCGGATCGGCATCGACAGCGTGCCGGAGGGCGTCGAGCTGACGGCGGGGACGACATGCACGGTCGTCGTCGACAGTGGGCTATCACAAGGGCATATCGTTCGATATGCGAATGAAGTCATCGCGCGTGTGCAGAGTGCGTTGTAATGCGAAACGCGGCGATCGAATCCCGTCGTACGCAACGCAGCACGCTGCGCCTCGGGCTTGCTCACTGGGCGGCGACCGATGGTCTCGTCTGGCTCCATCTGGCAAAGACACTCACTGCCGCGTTCATCGCCATGGGCATCGCGATGAAGCTCGACATCCCCACGCCGCGCACGGCGATGACAACGGTTTTCGTGCTGATGCAGCCGCAGAGCGGCATGGTGCTATCGAAGAGCTTTTACCGGATGGTCGGCACGATCATCGGAACCATCGTCGCGGTCATGCTCGGTGCGCTATTCCCGCAGCAACCGCCGCTTTATATCGGTGCGCTGACGCTGTGGGTGTCGCTCTGCACCGCCGCCGCGCTGCGCTATCGCAACTTCCGCTGGTATGCGTTCGTGTTGGCGGGCTATACGAGCGCGCTTATCGGCATTCCCAGCGTGACCGATCCGAACGGGCTCTTCATCGCCGCGCTGAACCGTTCGGCGGCCGTGTTGCTCGCCATCGTCTGTAGCGGGGTGGTCAGCGCGATCGTGCTGCCGCAATGGTCGTCCGCGCGGCTGAAACATATCCGTCGCGAGCGCTTCGTATCGTTCTCGAAGTTCGCGGCGCAAGCGTTGCGCGGCGAGATCGACAACGAACGCTTCCTGACGAAGTACGGCGAGTTTATCGACAGCGTCATTGGCTTCGAAGCCACGCGCGCATTCGCTTCTTTCGAAGACCCCGAAGTGCGATCGCGCTCGCGTCGTCTCGCGCGCCTCAATGCTGCGTTCATGGATCTGTGCACGAGGCTGCATGCGCTGCATCGTTTCCTGGCGACGCGTCGTGGCCATGCGGTCGACGTGGTTGCCGCCTATTGCGCGGAACTCGCGACTTTGCTGGACGTCGCGCGCGATGCCGGAATGATCGATGAGGATACGATCAGCCGCAGAGCCGCGCTCGTCTCGGCTTTTGGCGTGCGTCTGAATGCGCGGGCGGAAGCGGATCGCGAGGAACTCGCGCGCACCGTGAGCGCGCCAGCACTGATGGATTTCGATGCTGCCGTTCAATTGCTGTCTGACTACGTGTCGTCTTGGACGTACTATGCCGATGCGTATGTATCGCTCGTCAACGAGAAGCACGTCTTCGAAGAGTCGGACATCAAGCGCGTCTTTGTCACGAACACGAGCGTGATCGCAGTGACGTTCCTGATGACGTGTGCGGTGCTCGGAACGATCGGCGCCTGGTGGTTGTCGAGCGACTGGCCCGCCGGCGGCTACGCGATCATCGGCGCGGCGGCCGTGTCGGCGTTGGGATCGAATTCGCCGACGCCCATCCGGTTCTCGTTGCAGATGGCATCGGGCGCGGCTGTATCGACGCTCGCGGCGTATCTGGTGCTGGACTACGTGTATCCGGCGATCGACGGCTTTCCACTGCTGTGCTTCGTCCTCACTCCCTTGCTCGGGCTCGGCGCATTCCTCGCGACAAGACCGAAGTTCACCGGCTTCGGCCTCAGTTTCTGCATCTTCTTCTGTATCCTCGGCGGACCGGATCGCGTCATCCGTTACGCACCCGAGCCGCTGTTGAATAGCGGCATCGCGCTTACGCTCGCGATGCTTGCATGTGCGGTCGCATGGACGTTCGTGTTTCCTGTCGAGAAGCCGTGGCGCGTCGCTGCGTTGACTCGCGACCTGCGACGTCAGATGAACGTCGCATGCACCGCGCCGCTCGACGACGCGAGGCAGCTCTTCCAGTCGGGCACGTTCGATCTCATCGCTCAGATACGCGCGCTGCTTCCGCAGCCAACGGCACAGTATCGTCAAGCGCTTTCGTGGATTCTGGTCGTGCTGGAACTGGGGCACGCATCCATCGAATTTCGCACCGATAGTCGCGATGTCGATGCGGTTCGCATGGTGGCTGCGGACTGGCGCGCATCGACGGAAGAGACGATGCGGCGTTTGATGCAACTTCTCGATACGCCGTCGCACAACACGCGCGACGCGAGCCTTCGCGCGATCGACCGCCAGATTGAAGTCGCGATGCACGGCATCGAAGCGATGCGTGGCGCGGACCACGAGATCCTGCGCATGCGCAGCTTGCTCGCGCGGCTGCATTTCATGCGTAGCGTGCTGATGGATGTCGATTCGCCCTTTTTACGTAGTTATACGCATGCCTAAGCAATAGCAAAGCGATCGACGGTCGAGGCGAGACCCGCTGCGGAATGCGGCGCTGCGTCGAAGCGGTTCTGAAATGAGGATGCGAGCAACTCGACGAAGGTTCTGGTCTTCGCATCGATATGCTGTCGCGACGGATAGACCGCATATACGCACGCCGTTCGCAGCGCGTGATCGGGAAAGACCCGCACGAGTCGCCCGGACGCGATGTCGTCGGCGACGACGTAGTGCGGCATCGCACCGACGCCGGCGCCCGCGAGCAGGGCGGCGCGCATTGCTTGTGCATCGTTCACCATGATCTGACTGTCGTTTTCGGCTCTGCTGCCTGAGTCCGTGGCGAATTCCGAGTGCCAGTCGCACGGGTGTCCGAAAGGCGCGCTGATGCGCGTGCGCGCGTGCGTCGGCAAATCGCCGAGGGATTCCACCGCGTGACGCCTGAGATAGCCGGGCGCGGCGACGAGCACACGCTCGAAGCGCCCGACGATCCTGTACGCGTTGCCCGAATCGGGGAGCGCCGCCGCCGCCAGCACCGAGACGTCGAACTGTTGGTGCACGAGATCCGGCATGCCCGGCAGCAACTTCAGATCGACACTCACCTGCGGATGCGCGCGCCGGTATTCCACCACGGCCGACATCAACTGCGCGAGACCCAGGTCCGGCGAAGCATGCACGCGCAGGCGTCCACGCGGGACGGTGGCGGCGTCGCTTGCCTCGGCTTCGGCGCTGTCGATCTGAGCGAGGATCTCCTTGCACTTCTGGTAGTAACGTTCGCCGCTATCGGTGAGGGACACGCGGCGGGTGGTGCGCTGCAAGAGCCGCGTGCGCAAGCTGTCTTCGAGCGAAACGACCGCGCGTGAGACGATTCCGACGCTGCAATCCATGCTTTTCGCGACGCCGCTGAAACTGCCGGTCTCGGCGACGCGCGAGAACACACGCATGCTGAAGAGCTTGTCCATGTCGGCTTTGTCTCCGGGCTGAAGATTCAGGCGCGCTCCTGCCGCGCGATGGACTCACGATACGTTCGCAACGCGCTCGACGCCATCAGTCGTGGATACAGTCAGGTCATCCTTGCGTATAGGGTGAAGACAGATCAACTTGAACTCGAAACGCTGCAGGTGTGGCATATGTACTTTGCTCAAGGACGACATTTGAACTTGGGACCTACAATACATGTCAAAGCAAAATTGAAATGTCGTACCACCGGCTAAATACAGATGTCGTGTTTTTGATGTGTGATTGGCTCTGTTT
>NZ_JALQDZ010000057.1:0-240 GCF_023630985.1 Caballeronia sp. ATUFL_F1_KS39
GTCCTGTCCTTCACCGATGCCAACCATCCCGGCGCCTTACCGCGGCCGCTCCACTCGGCTCCTGATTTGGGATCTCGGTATTTCGCCGGTTGGGGACCGCGAGGGTAGTTCCCGGTGCGCTTGCCGGAGTCGCGATCGTTAGACTCGACTGCCGCAGAGACCAGAAATCTCGCACGATTCTTAGCGTTCGCATGGCAAGACAAATCCATTTCAAGGGCGAAAAAGTCAGCGGTGAAGAAT